>CAZSMR010000015.1:0-29719 GCA_964608185.1 uncultured Porticoccus sp.
GATTTTATTGACTAAATACGATTTACACTCTAAAGTTCGATTTTCAGTGGTAATAGTCTTTATTTCCACAAACTGGCTCCTTTGCCAGCTTGCTAGGTATACGTAAACAGCGTTTGCTGGGCATCCAGAACAGATTTGTTTACCCACGAATCTGAGGCGCTGATCATAATTTCAGTTGCCATGTTGCACTAAACATAACTGTGATGTCACAGCCGTACACTTTTACTTTTCTCAGTAAGCTTCTATTAGGAGAGATTTATTAACTTTAGGGGTTTATAAAAGTGGAGCTTTTATCTGGTGGTGAAATAGTTGTTCGTGCACTCAAAGATGCAGGTGTTAAGTATGTTTGGGGTTATCCAGGTGGTGCGGCATTACATATTTATGATGCACTTTTTCAACAGAAAGACGTTGAACATATTCTTGTGAGACACGAGCAAGGTGCTGTGCATGCTGCTGATGGACACTCACGTTCTACTGGAGATGTAGGCGCAGTTCTTGTAACTTCTGGTCCTGGTGCCACAAATGCAATCACTGGTATTGCTACTGCTTACATGGATTCTATTCCTATGGTAGTGATATCTGGACAGGTCCCTCGTGATAAAATTGGGCAAGACGCTTTTCAGGAAACTGATATGGTTGGAATCTCTAGGCCCATAGTTAAGCATAGTTTTTTGGTCATGGATGCATCAGAAATTGCAGTTGTCATTGCCAAAGCTTTTTATATTGCAAAAACAGGTCGACCAGGACCAGTTATTGTTGATATACCTAAAGATGTAACAGCTCCTGACCACCGAATACCCTATGAATATCCAGAAAAAATAAAAATACGTTCTTATCACCCAACTACTAGAGGCCATGCTGGCCAAGTCAAAAGAGCAGTAAAGACTTTATTAGCAGCTAAGCGTCCAGTCATTTACAGTGGCGGTGGAGCTATTTTGGGCGATGCCTCCGCTGAGCTGACGGAACTAACTAAGCTGTTAAATTTCCCTATAACTAACACGTTGATGGGGCTTGGCGCTTTCCCTGGAACTGATCCGCAATTTTTAGGTATGCTAGGAATGCATGGCACTGTAGAAGCAAATAATGCCATGCATGAGGCTGACGTTATTTTTGCAGTGGGTGCTCGCTTTGATGATCGGGTAACTAATACCCCGAGTAAATTCTGTCCATCTGCAAAAATAATACACATAGACGTAGACCCCACATCTATCTCTAAGACTGTAGCTATAGATATTCCAATTGTTGGTGCATGTAGTACCGTTTTAAGACAAATGACTAATGAGATCAAGTCTAGCAAGGAGATTCCAGATCAGGATGCTCTTTCTCAATGGTGGTCTAAAATAAATGAATGGAGAGAACGCCATGGAATATATACTCAACCAAGACATGAGCCAAGTTCTGGTAATATTATCAAGCCGCAGGATGTAATAAGGAGTCTTTATAAGGTAACTAAAGGTGACGCTTTTGTTACCTCAGATGTTGGTCAACATCAAATGTTCGCTGCGCAATATTATCTGTTTGATAAGCCTCGTCGCTGGATTAACTCAGGCGGTCTTGGGACTATGGGATTTGGTTTACCTGCAGCTATGGGTGTTCAATTAGCCCACCCTGATGCAATGGTAGCCTGTGTTACAGGCGAAGGAAGTATACAAATGTGCATTCAAGAGTTATCCACTTGTTTGCAATATGGATTTCCAATCAAGATTATTAGCTTGAATAATCAAGCTCTTGGCATGGTGCGCCAATGGCAAGATATGCAGTATAGTGGACGTTACTCCTCCAGTCTTTATGAGGACTCTCTGCCTGATTTTGTAAAGCTAGCAGAATCGTTCGGACACGTGGGAATGCGCGTTTCAAATTTTGATGAACTGGATGATAAAATGGCAGAGTGTTTCGCCTTAAAAGACCGCGTGGTTTTTATGGATATAAACGTTGACCGGAATGAACATGTATATCCAATGCTTATTGCGCCAAATGGTTCGATGAAAGATATGAAGTTGAGTAAAACGGAGCGTACCTGATGAGACGTATAATTTCAGTGCTAATGGAAAATGAGCCTGGTGCTTTATCTAGAGTTGTTGGGTTGTTTTCTCAAAGAGGTTACAACATCGATACCCTAACTGTTGCCCCCACTGATGATCTAACTCTATCTAGGTTGACGCTCACAACTCATGGGAGTGATCAAGTTATTGAGCAGATCACCAAGAATCTGAATAAATTAATAGACGTAGTTAAAGTTATTGACCTGACCGTCGGCCCTCATGTTGAACGAGAGATAATGCTAATCAAGATTAAGGCAAACGAAGCTCAAAGAGCAGAAATAAATCATTGTGTTGATGTTTTTCGAGGTCAAATAGTGGACGTTAACACAAATGCTTACATACTTCAGGTCGTAGGTAGTAGTGATAAAAATGATGCCTTCATTGAGGCTATTAATTATGCAGATATTCTTGAATTAGTACGTTCAGGTGTGTCTGGTTTAGCCCGTGGAGAAAAAATACTGAAGGTATAACATATTTGTAGTACCATTTTTTATAGGCATTTTAAGGAAATATAACTAATCGTTAAAAATAATATACAGGATAAAAACATGCAAGTTTCTTATGATAAAGATTGTAAGCTTTCCATCATTCAGGGTATGAAAGTATCAATTATCGGATATGGCTCACAAGGGCACGCGCATGCCTTGAATCTCAAAGATTCAGGTGTTGACGTCACCGTAGGGTTAAGAGATGGCTCAGCATCAGCTGCTAAGGCAAAAAAATCTGGATTAACAGTAAAGAATGTTGCTGCCGCTGTTTCTGGTGCAGATCTTGTTATGATACTTACGCCAGATGAATTTCAGTCACATCTTTATAGAGATGAGGTTGAGCCTAATTTAAAAAAAGGAGCAACTATGGCTTTTGCTCATGGCTTCGCAATTCATTATAACCAAGTTGTACCTCGAGACGATCTAGATGTAATTATGATAGCACCCAAGGCTCCCGGTCATACTGTGCGTAATGAGTTTACTAAAGGTGGAGGAATTCCTGATTTAGTCGCTATCTATCAGGATGCCTCAGGAAATGCTAGAGATGTAGCAATGTCCTATGCTTCAGGTATCGGAGGTGGGCGAACAGGAATTATCGAAACTACATTTAAGGATGAAACCGAAACAGATTTATTTGGAGAACAGGCAGTTCTTTGTGGCGGAGCAGTAGAACTTGTAAAAGCAGGTTTCGAAACACTAACAGAAGCTGGATATGCTCCTGAAATGGCATATTTTGAATGTTTGCACGAGCTCAAGCTAATCGTTGATCTTATGTATGAGGGCGGAATTGCCAATATGAATTATTCCATATCTAATAATGCAGAATATGGGGAGTACGTTACTGGTCCAGAAATCATTAATGATCAATCTCGTGCAGCTATGAAAACAGCCTTAAAGCGTATCCAAAACGGAGAATATGCAAAAATGTTCGTCACCGAAGGTGCAATGAATTATCCTTCTATGACGGCATACCGACGCAATAATGCAGCTCATCCTATCGAGCAGACAGGAGCTAAATTACGCTCCATGATGCCGTGGATCACTGCTAATCAGCTGGTTGATAAGGATAAAAATTAGAAACCTTAAAAACCTAATAAATTAACCGTGCTATAGCACGGTTAATTTATCCTATAAGCAAATATCTAGTATAATATTAATTTTTAATGTAATGACTTCTAGGGCAAAAGTCAGAATTGGTGGATAATCAAATTTAATAGCTACAAAAAAATAATTTTTTGTAGCGAAGGGCACACTATGGCTGATATTGAAGGTCAAGAAAATCCATCAAATTCTGATGCATTAACCTCATCGAACGAAGATGGGAAGCTTTCTTCCGAGAATTTAAAATTTAGACATAAGGGTGTCTACCTTCTTCCAAATTTATTTACCACAGGTGCTATGTTTGCTGGATTTTATGCAATTCTAGCAGGTATGGATGGCAAATTTGAAGCAGCCTGTATTGCAATTTTTGTTGCAATGATCTTTGATGTTTTAGATGGAACTGTAGCGCGTATGACAAACACATCTAGCGAATTTGGGCTTCAGTATGATAGCCTTTCTGATATGGTTTCTTTTGGCATAGCTCCAGCAGTATTAGCTTTTAGCTGGATACTTAATGAGATAGGAAAAGTTGGCTGGGCCGCAGCTTTTATTTACGCTTCATGTGCAGCACTCAGGCTTGCTCGTTTTAATAGTCAGGTTGATTCTTCCTCGAAGGGTTTTTTTATTGGAATACCAAGCCCTGCTGCTGCTGCATTAATAGCCTCTATGATATGGTGCAGTTACGAAGTTGAGCTAACAAATAAATTAGCTTTCCTTGCGGCTATGACAACTGCCTTGTCCGGTCTATTGATGGTGTCAAATCTTAATTATCGTAGTTTAAAAGAGATTGATCTTAAGGGAAAAGTTCCTTTTGTGGTGATTTTCGCTATAGTGATGGGCCTTATTGTGGTTACAATTGATCCCCCTAGAATTCTGTTTATTTTTTCAGTCATTTATTGCTTATCTGCTCCAATCTTATGGCTAAAAGATATGTTTTATAGCTTGAAGGCGTAGTATGAAAAAACAAAAACTGATTATTTTTGATACGACACTTCGAGATGGAGAGCAAAGCCCTGGCGCCTCTATGACCAGCGATGAAAAACTACGTATAGCCAAAGCCCTCGAGAAGCTAAAAGTGGATGTTATCGAGGCTGGTTTCGCTGTATCCAGTCCAGGAGATTTTGCATCAGTTAAAGCTATTGCCAATGCGATAAAGGATAGTACCGTTTGTAGTCTTTCACGAGCCAGAATTGAGGATATTAGAAGTTCTGCAGAAGCTCTAAAGGGTGCAGAATCAGGGCGTATTCATACGTTCATTGCCACATCTCCAATTCATATGAAACATAAACTTCAAATGAGTCCAGATCAAGTTTTCGATCAAGCTATATATGCTGTAAAGTCTGCTCGGAACTTAATTGATGATGTAGAATTTTCTTTAGAGGATGCAAGTCGTTCTGATTTTGACTATATGTGTAGAATTATTGAAGGGGTCATTAACGCTGGGGCAAAAACGATCAATATTCCTGATACTGTTGGTTATGGTTACCCAGAAGAATTCGCAAATACTATTGGTCGTTTAATTGAAAATATACCTAATTCAGACAAAGCAATATTCTCTGTACATTGCCATAACGATCTTGGTTTAGCGGTATCGAATTCCCTAGCTGCTGTGATGAAAGGTGCTCGTCAAATAGAATGCACAATTAATGGTTTAGGTGAGCGAGCAGGTAATGCGGCCCTTGAAGAAGTAGTAATGGCAGTAAAGACAAGAAAAGATATTTTTCCAGTGACAACGCGAATTGAAACTACTCAAATTTCTTCTACTTCTCGATTAGTTTCAAACATTACCGGCTTTCCTGTTCAGCCGAACAAGGCTATTGTAGGCGCTAATGCTTTTTCACACGAGTCCGGTATCCATCAGGATGGTGTTTTAAAATTCCGTGAAACATATGAAATTATGAGCGCTCAGGATGTAGGTTTGCAGACGAATAAGATCGTCCTAGGTAAACTCTCTGGGCGTGCGGCTTTCGTCAATCGTCTCGAAGCACTGGGTACACATTTCGAAAATAAAAGTGCATTGAATGATGCTTTTTCTAGATTTAAAGATTTAGCCGACAAGAAGAAAGAAATATATGATGAAGATCTTCAGGCGCTTGTTTCGGAAATACAACTAGATGAATCCAATGGAGATAAGATAACACTAGAATCTCTTGAGGTGCTTTCAAAAACAGGGCAAATGCCTTGTGCTTTGCTTACATTAAAATATAAGAATGAATTATATAACTCAACATCTGAAGGAGATGGTCCAGTTGATGCTGCATTCAAAGCTATAGAAAAACTAGCGAAAAGTAATACGGAGCTTAAACTATATTCAGTAAATGCTGTCACTGCAGGGACAGACTCTCAAGGAAAAGTTACTGTACGTCTAGAAAAAGGTGGACGTATCGTTAACGGACAGGGCGCTGATACCGATGTCATAGTTGCTAGTGTAAAGGCTTATTTACATGCATTGAATTTGATACAAAATCCAGACCGCCTGCACCCTCAATTAGACGGTGTATAGGCGCATCTATGAATATAGAGTTACGTAAATGGTATCTTCATAGTCTAGGATTATCCCAATACACGTCCAAAATAAAATCAATCAATCAATTTGATAATTCTTCTTCAAAGGATAACGAAGATAAAATCACAGTTGCCGATAAATTAAAATTAGTTAATACAAGCCTTGTTGCGAATGGATCCATACAAAACGAAATTATGGGTAACTCTCCATTAGAGCTAAGACCAGAAAAAGAACTAAAAATTAAAGATACCCCAAATGATACGATTGATTCTCCTCAGTTTAGATTTGCATGCTGGCAGCCTTGTGAGGAACTTATAATTTTCAATGAGCTAGGTCCAAATACACTCCCTGATACTAACTTAACCCAGCTCTTAGCTAATATTTTACTTGCAATTGATCGCCTTCCCAGTGATTTTTCACCTGCAAATATAATTGATTGGCCTGTAGAGGGAAGTGATAAAGAACATCAAGCTGATGCTTGTAAAATGCTATCAGCATTTATTGATGCCCGTAGAAAAAAAAGTTGTGCATGTTTGATTATATTGATGGGAGAGATGCCATTTAAGATGCTTGCTCCATCAGATAAGTTATATTCCGATTGTCTAGGAAAGACGATATATATAAAAGGTACAGATGAAGCCTTGGTACTCAGAAGTTTGCAAGAAAATCTCAAGTATCCTGCAAGAAAGAAGGAAACATGGAATAGTATTAAACATCTAATAAGAAAACATTAATAGTCTATTATGAAGCCTATGTTTTGAATTTAAATCTTTTAAATATACGCCCAATGGCGCTTGATGATGTCACTCATATAAGCCAAATTGAGAGAGAAATAACCCCTCATCCATGGGCTGAAGGTCAATTTATAGATAGCCATGAAAAGCATAGCTGTCTGACAATGACTATGAGCGGAACCGTTATAGGTTATGCAATTTATAATATTATTATTGACGATGCTGAAATTCTTAATATAGCAGTGGACTCTGAGCATCAAAATAAGGGCTATGGACGTCATTTGCTGGATTACATGATATCTGCAGTTTCGAAAAATGCAAAAAGATTTTTTCTTGAAGTAAGAGCAAGCAATTCTAATGCAATTTATCTATATGAAGACGTTGGTTTTTGTTCCATATGTGTAAGAAAAAACTATTACCAAACTTCTTTGAAAAATGAAAATGCAATATTAATGGCAATGGAATTATAGTTTCATGAAACACCGTATATGCTGGATTAAAGGAAATAGGAAATGTCATCAAATTTAGTTTCTGAAGGGGTAAAGCAGAGAAGGACTTTTGCTATTATTTCGCATCCTGATGCAGGTAAAACTACCATAACTGAAAAGCTTTTGTTATTTGGAAATCTTATTCAGATAGCTGGGACAGTAAAAAGTAGAAAAAGTGATAGACATGCGACTTCTGATTGGATGCAAATGGAAAAAGATCGTGGGATTTCTGTAACATCCTCTGTAATGCAGTTCCCATACAAGGGTTGTACAGTAAACTTACTTGATACCCCAGGGCATGAAGATTTTTCTGAGGACACTTATCGAACACTAACAGCAGTAGATTCAGCGCTGATGGTCATCGACGGAGCCAAAGGTGTTGAAAATAGAACTATAAAATTAATGGATGTTTGCCGATTAAGAGATACGCCAATTATATCTTTTATCAACAAAATGGATCGGGAAATACGTGATCCAGTGGAATTGCTTGATGAAATAGAAAAAGTGTTGAAAATTTTATGTGCCCCAATGAATTGGCCAATTGGTTGCGGCAAAGATTTTAAGGGAATATATAATTTTCATACAGATAACATAAATGTCTTTAAGCCTGGCCAAGGAAGTGTTATTCCTGATGATGTCCAAATAAATGGATTGCATTCCGAGGAGGCAACTAAATTTTTAGGCTATCGAGCCCAAGAAATTAGAGAAGAGATAGAGCTTGTCCGGGGGGCAACAAACACTTTTGATAATAAGCTTTTTTTGAGTGGACAATTAACACCTGTATTTTTTGGCACAGCGTTATCAAATTTCGGTATAAGAGAAATGCTAAATAGCTTTATTGAGTTAGCCCCTCCACCTCAATCCAGAAAAGCAATAGAGAGAAATGTTGATGCTAATGAAGAAGATTTTTCTGGATTTGTATTTAAAATACAAGCAAATATGGATCCAAAGCACCGAGATCGAATAGCATTTATGCGTGTTTGTTCTGGTAGGTACATAAAGGGTATGAAAATTCACCATGTTAGACAAAAAAAAGATTTGCGTATATCTGACGCTGTTGGCTTTAAGGCAGGAGAGAGGATCTCATTAGACGAAGCGATTGCGGGTGACATTATTGGGCTCCATAATCATGGCACTATACAAATTGGCGATACTTTTACTACAGGAGAGCAGCTTAAATTTACAGGAATTCCATATTTTTCGCCCGAACTTTTTAGGAGAATTAGGCTCTGTGATCCACTTAAAACGAAACAACTAAAAAAAGGTATTCAGCAATTATCTGAGGAAGGAAGCACTCAGGTTTTTTTCCCACTGAATAGCAACGATATTATTGTCGGTGCAGTAGGGCAATTACAATTTGATGTAGTAACATTTCGACTCAAAGATGAGTATGGTGTAGAGGCAGTTTATGAGCCGATCAATGTTTATACGGCTCGATGGATAGAGTCTGATGAAAATAGAAAAATAGAAGAAATGAAAAGAAAACTTCCAGATGGAATAGCACTAGATGGCGGAGGCTGTTTGACATATCTTGCATCTACTAAAGTAAATCTGTCTCTTACAGAGGAGAGATACCCAGACGTAAGATTCACATCTACAAGGGAACTTTGATATTTTTTAAGGAAATTCGGCGCACTAAGAAGTGATAAATTTATAGCTAAACCCCCTTCTTTGCTGTAAGTTTTATAATTAGAATTATTCGGAATAGGGATATGAGAGAATATTCGCCATTTGCAAAAGGGCTTATTACAAGCGCAGCTTTCGTTGTTGTTGTTACAGGTATTAAAATGGCTGAAACGCTTATAATTCCTTGTTTGTTGTCTGTATTTATAGCTCTAATCTTTTCCCCTTTATTGTCTTGGTTAAAAAGAAATAAAGTACCGAGTGGAATTGCTATTTTTTTAATTATGGGACTAGTTGTCGCTGTAGGCTGGATAATTACAATATTGATACAGTCCTCTGTGGGTGATTTTCGAAAAAATATTCCTATTTATGAGGGTAGAATTCAAGAACTAAGCGGAATTTTCTTATATTGGTTAAGTGATCTCGGACTAGTACTTGATAAAAGTCAAATTGAAAATTTTTTTAAGCCCGCAGTCATAATGCAGATTGCAGGTAACACATTGGTATCATTTGGCGGTGCCTTAACTAATATCTTCATGATCTTGTTGACCGTAATTTTCATTTTAGCTGAAAAAGTAGGGTTCAGTAGAAAATTGCAGCTTGCAACGAATAAGACAGAGACTTCTAATAAAGGTTTAACGCGCTTTCTGGCAAGTGTCCATAGTTATTTAGGAATTAAGTCAGCTTTGAGTCTGCTGACTGGAATTTTAGTTGCAGTAACTTTATGGGCGTTTGGAGTGGATTACCCTGTTATGTGGGGTTTTATTGCGTTATTACTGAACTTCATTCCTACAATTGGATCTATAATAGCAGCTGTCCCAGCAGTACTTTTGTCTTTAATCCAACTGGGACCTTTCACTGCTCTTTTGGTAGCCTTGTGTTATTTGACTATAAATATTTTGGTGGGAAATATACTTGAACCTCGGTTGATGGGCAGGGGTCTCAACTTATCACCCCTGGTTGTCTTTTTATCTTTAGTTTTTTGGGGGTGGATTTTAGGCCCTGTCGGTATGCTTCTCTCGATACCTTTGACAATAATGCTTAAGATCGCGTTGGAAAATGATCAAAATACTCGCTGGATAGGAGTAATGTTGGGCTCTGGAAGCAAGCTACCTGATCACGAATAAATTTATACATGCAGTCCTTTACTCAAGACGAACAGCTCACAGCTATTTTTTTACTCCATTCCGGAGGGTGTTCTGCATATTCTTCGCAATCAGTATGTTCATCGTATGGTGCTTGTAGCAATTTAAGCATACGTTCAATTTCTGTGTAATCTTTTTCGTCCTCAGCCTTTCGAATAGCTATTTCAGCCATATAGTTTCGAAAAACATACTTTGGGTTGCATTTAGTCATCTGATTCATTCTTTCTGTACCATTTTTCGGCTCGATAGCTAGTCGGCGTTGATATTTTTGTATCCACTCATTGAAAGTATCTCTCTCTATAAATAAATCCTCTAAATTTTTATGCCCACTATCTAGATGGTAAAAACAAAGACGTCTAAAGAAAATAGTATAATCAACCTGATTGTATGCAAGTATTTTCAATAGCTCGTTTATTAGACTTTGATCATTGATATTAGGGATTAGCAATCCCATTTTTTTTCTATAAAGCTCAAGCATAGTGCTTAAAAATATAGGCTGATAGTCTTCCAATGCTGTCGTCAGCTTTTCTGTTGGTATGAGGCTTGTTAGTGCGTTAGCTAGCATATTGCAATTCCATAAGCCTATATTTGGTTGACTCTCATAGGAATATCGGCCGCTAGTATCAGAATGATTGCAAATGAAACTTGGGTCATAACTATCCATAAACCCAAACGGTCCATAATCCATAGTTTCACCAAGAATAGACATGTTATCAGTATTCATTACTCCATGACAAAATCCTACAGATTGCCATTTCGCTATCATAACGGCAGTTTTATGAATTACGCATTTAAACATTTCAAGATGCCGATCATCATTTTTTTTAATTTCTGGAAAGTGTTGATCAACTATATAATCAGCCAGTTTTTTAACGCACTCATATTGATGTGTGTTATGAAAGTATTCAAAAGATCCGAATCGGATATGACTTCGGGCAAGACGAACGAGCATAGCAGCACTCTCAATTTTTTCTCTATAAACAGGCTCCTCGCTAGAAAAAATACTAAGAGATCTCGTTGAACTAATGCCAAGTGCATGCATAGCTTCGCTACAAAGATATTCTCTGATTGTTGACCTTAAGACGGCTCTTCCATCCCCAAAACGTGAATAAGGAGTTATACCGGCCCCTTTTAGGTGAACATCCCACTTTCCTGCTGGCCCCTCGATTTCTCCTATCAGTAAGCCCCTACCATCTCCTAGTTTTGGAGAGTAGCCACCAAACTGATGACCGCTATAAATCATAGCTAATGGGTCACTTCCCTTAGGAATTTTATTTCCAGAGCACAAGCCAGCAAGCCATTGTGGCACAATAGATGCAGAATTTATTTTATGCGATAAACCAAGAAGATTAAGACCAGCACCATTTATGTTCACTAGATATGGGTTTGGAAGACCTTTAGGCTCCACTCTTGTAAAAAATTTTTCGCCTAACTTAGCGAAGCAGTTGTTAAATTTTATAAATTCCAAGTTTATCCACTTTGTTTTATGTATGAGTCGAAAAAAATAGGGTTATCTGACAAGGAATCCTGTTTGTTTTAAGTGTATACGAACTTTATTTCTATGGTCCCCTTGTATCTCTATTATGTCATTTTTTAGTGAGCCACCACTGCTGCATCTTTTTTTTAGGTCTCTAGTTAAATTTTTTAATTCGTCATTAGTAATGTTCATTCCAGAAATAGTGGTAACTCCTTTACCTTTTCTGCCTTTAGTCTCGAGTTGTATTTTGGCAAAACCATCACCGTTTTGTTTTTTTTCCTGAAAATTCTTAGGTCTGATTCGACCAGTTTCTGTTGAATAAACTAGCTGGGTTTCATTATCCATTCAAAATACTCATCATTTAAGTTTTCCTAAAATACATGAAACAGCTTCTATACTATAAATTTTTTTGCCGCAGTTGTCGTATTTGATATTGATATCACATTAGAAGTTTGAGTATATAATAATAAGAAGCAACAGGAATAGGGCAAGTAATATTACTGCAGAGTTAGCTTATAAGATTGTAACAAAGAGATGCATATGCTCTTATCTAAAATTTGTTAAAAAAATGGGATTTATGTTTTGATTAGATCAATTGTATTATGATTAAAAGTTCTAAATGAAGATTAAAAAATTCATGTGATGCTTAAAAAAAATAACTGATGTAAAAAAACTCACAAATTAGATTATGCGACATAATCGTTTGTGGGGCAAAAAAACCAAATAAAGGAGTATCATGACACTCACAGCAAAATTAATGGGCACTAGCTCCCCATATATCTTCAATATAGTTTATGATATTGATGTTCGCTTGTTATTTATAGAGTTTTTGGACGACCCGTCAGATGAGCAGCCATCATTACGAATTATATTTCCTGAAATTACACTCTATTCTGAAACCAATCAAGCAGACGCAGTTGATGATGAGCTAATGGATGATCTTGTTTCTATGGATTGGGTGAGTAAGGATAAAGTGGCTGTTATCACTTGCAAAAAAGAAATTCTAATTGAGCTAACAGGAGAGCCATTTTCCGAAAAAATTTCTTAGAATATGCACGAACATCAAAAATTTCCCTCTTTTGAAATTTGATTAGCTACCTTAAATTACTTGGCTTGAAAGACTAGGCACTCGTCAATATTTACTACTATAATTTTAGTCTGTAGGTATAGGCTCTACGATAAACTTACCATTTATTTCGACTAAGTGAAGCTGACATTCTAAATCTTCATAATCAGGAACCTGGCCGGGTAACCCAGAAACAATCCTTCTACCTTTTGTTCGAAGCTCTATAGCTGCTTTACGTTGCTCCATATTTGTTGAGAAGGGCACAAATATTTTTTTGGCTGCCACCCTATTAATTTTTTTTATACGAGCTTTCATTTTTGCCTGATCTTCTCTGCCAGCGTCAGTTCCTTTGTCCCAAAGCAGGTTAACAAACGGTTGATCTTTTATTTTTGCTCTACGTGTTTGCGGGTTAACTTTTTTTATCATTTGAAAGCCGTCCTATTCATTTTATGTAATTAACAAATTCACTCACGCGGAGATTATATTAACGAAGGATATAAAAATCAATTTCGATGCTTCTTTGTTTTAACTAGATATAGGTCTAAGAAAATTCTAGTTTGATATACCACAAGAAGCATTTGAATCATCATTATACAAGTATACGGTGAACTGTATGTTATAAATTTCCTTATATTTTGTTAATAGCTATATTTTTCCATGAAAATTTCCATTAAAATAGCAACCATTATTCATAAGAGGAGCTTTAGGATATGATTGAACTACCTAAATACATATCTGTTAAAAAAGGGAGCCTTCATTATCAGCGAGCTATTCCAACAAGACTCCGTGCTTTATCAAAATCCAAGTTCTACTATTTTCCGTTAGGACTAAAACAAGATTCAAGCAAGGTTCATATAACGCAAGCTTTACTAAGGGCGTCGGAAGGGTTCAGATTACGGTGTCAGATGTTAGAAAATTTTAGTCGAGACTCTGTCCCCGAATCCGAATTAGATATGCTCTTCATGGAAATCATCAGAAGGTCTAACGCTCAAACTCTTGAGTATGAATACGAAAAAGATTTGTTTAAAGGGCCGTTTAAGTTTTCCATCCATGTAAGAAAACAATTAGCTGACCCAAATGACAATGAAAATAATTTTAATAAAAAGGCGAAAATGAGGGTACCAGGGCGTACTTAATTTACTGATATAGTCTTTCTTCGTTTTTTATATGTTGCTCACTTTAAAAGTGGTTGGTTAATTTTAGAGCGATGTGTTGTGATAGCATGTATTATTTTCAAATTTCTTTGATTTTTATCACTAAACGAAACAAAAATGAAAAAACATATTAATAAAGATTCTTTTTCTCAGAGAGAGGCTGCTAAATACGATAACCCTATCCCTAGCCGAGAATATATACTTAATTTTTTGAGTGAGAGTATCGGTCCGCTTACATATGAGGAGATATGCTCAGACTTCAGCATACAAGATGATCGGGCCCGTGAAGCGATCAGACGTCGTTTGATCGCAATGGAGCGAGATGGTCAGTTAATAAAAAATCGAAGCTATGCTTATGGCGCTTTAGATAAAATGAATCTCATAAAAGGAAGAATTTCTGGTCATCCAGATGGATTTGGTTTTGTCATACCAGCTAGTGGAGATGAAGACTTATACCTATCTAGCCGGCAAATGCGAAGAGTTATGGATGGTGATGAGGTCCTTGTAAGAGCTTCAGGTTCCGACCATCGTGGCCGTCAAGAGGGAGCTATTGTTGAAGTTTTAGAGCATAGAACGAAAACTTTAGTTGGCCGTTTCTTTCTAGAGAGTGGGATCCAGTTTGTTAGGCCTGATAATCCAAAAATTATACATGACATCATAGTTCCTCTAGGCCAAGAAAATAATGCTGAGCTAGGACAAATTGTAGTTGTTGAAATTGATGTGCAACCAGGTAGAAAAAATTTACCTGCTGGGCATGTTATCCAAATCTTGGGTAGTCATTTAGCGCCTGGAATGGAAATTGATATTGCTATTAATAATTATGATATTCCAACTGAATGGCCTCAATCGGTTCTCAGTGCTATGGATACTTTCAGGGGTAATGTTTCTGAAGATGACAAAAAATATAGAGTTGATTTACGCCACTTATCTTTCGTAACTATCGACGGAGAAGATGCTCGTGATTTTGATGATGCAGTATATTGTGAGCCTTGCTCAGGAGGAGGCTGGCTATTATATGTTGCTATTGCTGATGTTTCTCACTATGTGTCAGTAACGAGCACTCTAGATAAGGAGGCCTATAAAAGAGGTAACTCTGTATATTTTCCTCAAAATGTTATTCCTATGTTGCCGGAAGAGCTATCTAATGGTTTATGTTCGCTTAATCCTCATGTAGATAGACTAACCTTAGTTTGCAAAATGAAATTAGATGAAACCGGCGTAGTTGCTAGTTATAAGTTTCTTGAGGGCTTGATCAATTCGCACGCTAGATTGACATATACTCAAGTGGCAGAAATTATTTCTCAAAAAAATCAAGTAAACAGTGGTATACGAAAACAATTTCACTCAATAGCAAAACATTTAGATAGTCTGACAGACCTCCATTACCAGTTGCTTGAAGCAAGAAAAGTAAGAGGAGCTATCGAGTTTGAATCTCAAGAAGCTCAGATTTTTTTTGATACCGAGAAAAAAATTCAAGAAATCTTACCAGCCGAACGTAATCAAGCGCATAAGTTGATCGAAGAATGTATGCTTTGTGCAAATGTCTGTGCAGCAAAATTTCTAAAGAAAAATAAAATACCCGCACTTTATCGTGTCCATCAGGCACCTAGGCGGGAAAAAATAGATAGTCTCAGAGAATTTCTAGGCGAATTGGGTTTAGATTTTTCCAGCGGAGATGAACCTACCCCGAAAGATTTTCAGCGAATTCTTCGCCAGGCTATAAACCGTCCTGATGCCAGCGTTATTCAGTCGGTTGTGTTGCGGTCGATGAATAGAGCTTCTTATTCGCCTGAAAATGAAGGACATTTTGGTCTCAATTATTCGGAATATACTCATTTTACATCACCCATTCGTCGTTATTCTGATCTTTTGGTTCATAGGGCAATTAGATATCTTATTAGAAAAAAAGCCAAAAGCGCTGAAATTTTCTGTGTTGAAGGTGCTCCAGTTTTAAGCCCAGCTCAAATATATCCTTACGATAAAAAAATTCTAATGTCCTGCGGTGAACAGTGCTCTTTGACAGAGCGAAGAGCAGATGAGGCTACAAGAGATGTAGTTAATTGGCTTAAGTGCGAGTTTTTATTATCCCGAGTTGGCGAAGATTTTAACGGTGTTGTTACTTCAGTTACTGGATTTGGATTGTTTGTTCAGATAGATAAAATGTATGTTGAAGGCTTGATTCATATAACTAATTTACCAAAGGATTACTATCATCACGAAGTAGACCATCATCGCTTGGTAGGTGAGAGAACCGGAAGGATTTTTCGTCTTGGCGATAACTTAACTGTAAGAGTAATTAGAGTTGACTTGAATGAAAGAAAAATTGACTTTGAACTTTCATCAAAAGATCAAAAGAAAAATATTTACAAAGCTAAAAAATCTAAAAATATAAATATTAAAAACACTAAATCTAATATAGTAAAAAACAAGTCCAAAACGTTAGATTCTAAGTCTTATATAAAATTAAAAAATAAAAAAAATAAGACTAAAAAAAATAGTTAGCATTTTTTTATAGGTGAGTCTGTAATGAATGATCATAAGGAAAATAAAGAAAGGCCTCCCGTCGAATGGATGTTTGGTTTGCATGCTGTATTTTCTGTATTGAAAACTTCTGGATCAAAAATACAGGAGTTAAGGGTTCAGAAAGGGCGAGATGATCAAAGATTGAAAAAAATTATCAATTTAGCCGAGCTTCAAAATATACCCGTGAACTGGGTACTTCGTTCTGATCTTGATAGTATTACTAGTGGTCCTCACCAGGGTGTAGCAGCTTTATGTGAAGATGTTGGAGTTCAAGATGAGAATTATTTATTTAATCTTTTAGATCGTTTAGATAAAACTCCTTTTTTTCTAATTTTGGATGGAGTTACGGACCCGCATAATCTTGGAGCTTGTATGCGCTCAGCTGAAGCTGCTGGAATCCAAGCTATTATTGTACCCAAGGATAATGCTGTTGGTGTAACGCCAGTTGTGCAAAAAGTCGCAAGCGGCGCTGCAGAAATTATTCCTCTCATCGTAGTCACGAATTTATCGAGGGTTCTGAAACAACTTAAAGATAGAGGTATTTGGATAATTGGTGCAGCAGGTGAAACTGAAAAACTTATATATGATACCGACTTAAGTGGTCCATTAGCGATAGTTATGGGGTCAGAAGAGAAAGGGTTGCGAAGACTTACAAGGGATAATTGCGATAGTCTTATCAGAGTACCGATGGTTGGGCTCGTGAGTAGTTTAAATGTCTCTGTTGCAACAGGGGTTTGTTTATTTGAGGCTCTAAGACAAAGACGAACAGCGGTAAGTTGAAATATGAGTCTTAAAAAAATAAAAAAAACCTTAAAAGATAAAGTGATAGACAAAAATCAGGTTGCAACTGACAACTTTGTCTTAAATTTTCCTAATGTTATCAGTTCGATTAGAGTGGCTTTGTCTCCTGTACTTTTTTTCCTAGCATTGCAGCAAAAACCAGATCCATTTTTATGGGTATTAGCCGCTTCGCTGTGCACAGATTTTTTAGATGGCTACCTTGCTAGACGTCTAAATCAAGTAACTGAATTTGGCGTAAAATTAGATAGCTGGGCAGATTTGATTACTTATTCGGTAATGCTATTCGGATTACTAGTATTATGGCCAGAAGTTTTTGATAGCGAGTTTATTTTTTTACTTATTTCATTTAGTTGCTGGATTGTTCCACTATTGGTGTGTCAATCAAGATTTGGCAGATTTCCTACCTACCATACGCTAGCAGCAAAAGCGACGGCTGTTTTAATTGTTCCGGCGTATTTTGTAGCAGTAATTCTTGAAAATTCTATGCTATTGAGAGGGGTATTATTATTTTATGTATGGGTAGCGTTAGAGCAAGTTATAATTACTACTATTTTGCCACGTTGGCGAAGTAATATTTCAGGGTTCTGGATCGCAGCATCAATAGCTAGAAATGAAAATAATAAATAATTTACTACATGACTGATGATTATTTTTATATTATCGGTAAATTTAAGTAAATATATTCACTATTTAATAGATAATGGCTCGAGTCCCTCGGTTTACACTTGAAATGCTAGAGATCTGCACTTAGAATGCCTGACTTCATTATGTTTAGAATTACAAACTCCTTGTTGCATCGCAAAAGCGAGCACTTATTTACCCGTAAGGAGGTAAAATGCGCCACTACGAAATAGTATTTATGGTTCATCCAGATCAAAGTGATCAGGTTTCTGGAATGATTGAACGATACTCTGCTGTCATTAATGATGGTAAGGGCAAAGTTCACCGACTAGAAGACTGGGGTAGACGCCATTTATCATATCCAATCAATAAGATACATAAAGCGCATTACGTGCTCATGAATATTGAGTGTGATCAAGGCATATTGCAGGAACTAAAAACAAATTTTCGCTACAATGATGCAGTCATCAGAAGTGTAGTTTTTGGTTGCAAAGAAGCTATCACTGATGATTCCTACATTCTAAAAGTAGATAAATCTGAACGGTCCGAGCGAAGAGATCGCTCAAGTCCGCACACTGAAAAGACCCCTATCATTGCTCAAAAAGAAGTAAAACCAGTAGTAGAAGCTGAAACAATAGTTAGTAAACCTGAAGAGGTTTTATCTCCAGAAAAAGCTGAAAAAACCGAAATAATAGCCGATGAGCCTGCGGAAAAAACTGCTGGTGTATCAACGGAAGAGGAGAGTAAATAATGGCTCGATTTAACCGTCGTCGTAAGTTTTGTCGTTTTAGTATTGAAGGTGCTGATCCAATAGATTACAAGGATCTCGAAATGCTTAAGCAGTATGTTTCTGAAACTGGAAAAATTGTTCCTAGCAGGATTACTGGAACTAAAGCTAAATACCAGAGGCAGCTTTCCAACGCTATTAAGCGCGCTCGTTATCTGGCCTTATTACCATATACCGACAGTCACGAATAAGAAGAATACCTAATGCGTGCTTTAGCCCAATTCATAACCCGTGGCCGTACGCAAGCAGGAATAGTTGCTTTCTTTGGTAACTTATTGCCTTTTATATCTCCTGCAACAGTCTCTTTGGTAGTTTTGACTAAGGGTCTGCCAGCTGGGGCGCTGCTATCACTTTATGCAGTAACTCCATTATTGTTAATGTATATTTATGGTAATGAAGCTAATACTATTATAATAATACTGTCTTTTTTTACAATTGGTTGTGTTTTTTTAGCTTCAAATATTATGAGATCCAGGTCTTCATGGTCTCATACACTAATTTTTATTATTATTTTTAGTGCTATATCAGCCATGTTGTTACCTGTTTTTTTTACTGAAAAGTTAGTAGCTTTAGAGTTAATAATTGGAGACTTTTTTAAGGATACCCAGCAGTATGAAGAAAAATTTATTATAGGTAGAAGTTTTTTGCTTGGTGTTGCTAGCTATATTGTTGCTTTAACCTCAATAGTTTCTTTGATATTGGGCCGATGGTGGCAAGCTATGCTCTACAATCCTGGGGGGTTCAAGTCAGAATTTCATCAATTAAGATTTAGTACAACATTTTCTGTTATTATCTTAATTGTAATGCTTACTTGCGAATATCTTTTAAAAGATTTCACAAGTTGGACTAGCTTATTAGGCTTACCACTTATGCTTAGTGGCATTGCATTGTTGCACTATGGTGTTGCACTTTTCCAGCTAGGAAGTTATTGGTTGGTCACATTTTATTTGGCACTCTTATTTTTGAGTCCATTAAGTATTATGCTAGTTGGATTAGGATTTCTTGATAGCATTTTTAACATACGCTCAAGATTAAATAGATATTCTTAGTATGAATGTATATTTTATTGGTGTAATAAATAGGTTTAAATAATAGAGGATATCCGAGATGGACGTCATCCTGTTGGAAAAAGTTGGAAATTTGGGAAATATTGGTGATAAGGTTAATGTTAAGGCTGGATATGGCCGTAACTATCTAATTCCTAATGGTAAAGCAATATTTGCTACCTCAGAAAACTTAGTTGAATTTGAAGCCCGTCGTTCTGAATTAGAAGCTGCTGCATCAGCGAACCTTGTAGATGCAACTGCTCGTGCTGCTTCTATAGAAGCAATTGGCCCTATCACTATTACTGTGATTGCTGGAGATGAAGGTAAGCTTTTCGGCTCTGTTGGAACAAAAGATATTGCTGATTCGATTACTAGTGCCGGCGTCCAAGTAGAAAAAAGTGAAGTAAAACTACCTGACGGCTCTATACGCGAAGTAGGGGAATTTGATATTTCTATTCAGGTGCATGCTGACGTTACTCAAGTAGTAAAGCTTTTGATTGTTGCTGAATAGACAACGACTGTTCACTACCTAGCCAATATCAGTAATAATGGGGCACTAGATGGCAATTTTTGCCGTTTAATAGTGCCTTTTTTTTAGGCGGTAGTCGTTATAGGTGACACCACCATGGATAAAGATCAGACCATTAAAGAGAATCAGTTGCCCCATTCTGTTGAGGCTGAGCAAGCTGTCATCGGTGGCTTGATGCTGAGTAATGGTTCTTTTGATGTTGTTGCAGAGCTTATTGTTGAGTCTGATTTTTTTTCTGAAGATCATAAGCTTATATTTGAGACGATGCGGTTACTTTCTTCTGAAAAAAAACCGCTTGATGTGATCACCCTGTCTGAAACTCTCCAAAATGCTAATAAACTTGAAAATGTTGGAGGCGCCTCTTATTTGGTAGAGCTCTCTGACAATACCCCAAGTTCGGCCAACGTTAAAGCTTACGCTCAAATAGTTTTAGAGCGCTCTATAATTCGTAAACTTATCACAGCAGCCACTGATATTGTCAAGAAAAGCCACAATCCTCATGGTTGGGATAGCAGTAAACTTCTTGCTGATGCAGAAAAGAAACTTGCAGAGATTATAGAAAGTAGGCCTAAGTTTGGAGGTTTTCAAGGTGTAAATGAGCTTATAAAAGAAGCAACTGCGCGTTTAGATGAGTTGTTTAATAATGACTCAGAAATTACTGGATTAAGTACAGGCTTTGATGATTTAGATAAAATGACTTCTGGCTGGCAGAAGTCGGACTTAGTTATTATTGCTGGAAGACCTTCTATGGGTAAAACTGCTTTTGCTATGAATATGGTGGAACATGCAATTTTAAAGCAAGATAAACCTGTACTTGTATTTAGTATGGAGATGCCTGCTAATCAACTAATGATCAGATTGATGTCCTCTATAGGAAAAATCGATGCCACAAGAATGCGAACAGGAAAATTACTCAGTGATGAGTGGCCTAGATTAAACAAGGCAGCAGGAAGCTTAAGAGATAGACCGCTCTATATTGATGATACTCCTGGCATTTCGCCAATGGATCTACGTAATAGAATTCGTCAGTTACATCGTGAGCAGGGCGATATCGGTATGATTATGATTGATTACCTTCAATTAATGAACGGAAGTGTTCAAACCGATAATAGAACTAATGAAATCACCCAAATTTCCAGAGAATTAAAAGGTATAGCACGCGAATTTAATTGCCCTGTTTTGGCGCTTTCTCAGCTTAGCCGAAAGTGCGAAGAGCGACCTAACAAAAGACCTATCAACTCAGATCTTCGTGAATCTGGGGCAATTGAGCAGGATGCTGATGTCGTTGCCTTTATATATCGTGATGAAGTTTATAATGAAGAAACTACTGAACACAAAGGTATTGCAGAAATAATTATTGGCAAACAAAGAAATGGTCCAATAGGTAACTGTAAATTGGCTTTTCTGGGTACCTACACCCGTTTCGAAAATTTAGCTCCGGACTACTCTGCTCCAAACTACTCTAGTGACTAATAAAATCTTTGGAATCAAATGATGCAGATTTTTCGGACCATCAATGGTATCAGGCAGGCACTTCTTGAAGAAAAATTGCGCCAAAAAAAAATTGGATTTGTTCCGACTATGGGAAACCTTCATGAAGGACATATAGAGCTAATTAGACTTGCACAAAAAACAAATGACGTAGTTGTCTGCTCCATATTTGTTAATGGGCTTCAGTTTGGGTTGAATGAAGATTGGGATAAATATCCTCGAACTTTTGAGAAGGATTGTGAAAAACTAAAGGGAACATCATGCGATATCCTCTTTTATCCTGATGAGAATCAAATATATCCGAATGGCTTGAATTCTCAAACCAAAGTCATCTGTTCTTCAATGACCGATTATCTCTGTGGAGCTAGTCGACCTGGGCATTTTGAGGGCGTTACGACAGTTGTGTCCAAGTTATTGAATATTATTCAGCCCGATGAATTAGTCTTAGGTAGGAAAGATTTTCAACAGATGGCGATATTATATCGCATGGTTGAAGATCTTTGTTTTCCAGTTAGAATTATTGAGGCAGACATCCATCGTGAATTAGATGGATTAGCTATGAGTTCACGAAATAAATTTCTCACAGACTTAGAAAGAAATAATGCATCTCAATTATTCAAAAGCATCTGCTGGGTAGCTAAAAAAATACAGTCAGGGGATAGGGATTTTTTGGCTCTGCAAAAAAAAGCAGCTAAGCAGATACATGAGGCAGGGTTTAGGCCTGATTACATAACTGTATGTAATAGCAGAACACTTGAGATGGCAGCAATTAATGATCTTGAAATAACCGTTCTAGGAGCTATGTATAGCTCCTCTGCAAGATTAATTGATAACATTACCCTGAATAACTAAAGGAACAGATTATGCTTAGTACATTACTAAAGGCTAAACTGCATATGTGCACAGTAACCCAAGCTGAGCTGTTGTATGACGGGTCCTGTGCTATAGATTCTAATTTACTTGACCTTGCAGGATTATGTGAATTCGAACAAATTGATATTTATAATGTTAATAACGGGGAGCGGTTAACCACATATATTATCAAAGCTGAAGCTGGTTCTGGCATCATATCGATGAATGGGGCTGCGGCAAGAAAGTGCCAGGTGGGCGACCAAGTAATAATTGCTGCTTACGCACAGTATCCACTAGACGAAATGACTAAATTTCAACCGAGGTTAGTTTATCTAAATAAAGATAACTCTGTTGAGCGCACTACTAACGCCATACCTGCTCAAAAAATTAAAGAAAACTAAAATGGTTGTGACGGTAAAAACCCCTATTTTTTATTTATTTGATTTCTGCCTGCACTCTAACTAGGATTTTTCAATGCCTTCATTTGATATTGTCTCAGAAGTTGAATTAGAAGAGATTCGTAATGCTACAGACAATACTGTACGTGAAATAGCTACACGCTTTGATTTTAGAGGGGTAAACGTTCAAGCTATACTCACTAGAGACGAAGTAGTTCTATCTGCAGAAGCAGACTTTCAATGCCGACAGTTACTAGATATATTACGAAGTAATTTAATTAAAAGAAAGATTGGGGCTGACGCTATTGATCCAGATGAAAAGTCTCTGCATAGCGGTAAATCTTTCTCTATAAAAGTTAGATTCAAACAAGGGATCGAACAAGTGGTAGCAAAAAAAATTATTGATTTAATAAAAACTAAAAAATTAAAAGTACAGTCAACTATTCAGGGCGATAAATTGCGAATTACCGGTAAAAAACGTAATGATTTGCAAACTGTAATTGCTTTAGTTCGGAATACAGATCTTGGCCAACCCTTTCAGTTTGACAACTTTAGAGACTAATGTGGCTAACGCTATTTGAAATCTAGATTTATGGGTATTGAAATAGCTGCCTCATTAGAGAAAAAAAGTTAAAGGAAAGTTAAAGGAAAGTTAAAGGAAAGTTAAAGGAAAGTTAAAGGAAAGAGGGTAATGACAGATACAAAGATATACCCATTGCATAAGACGTTTGCAGAAAAAGCTAATATAGATCTTAAAACATACGAAAAAATGTATGTTGATTCTATTGAAAATTCTAACGATTTTTGGTCTAAACAAGCTGAAGATTTTTTGTTTTGGGAAAAATCTTGGAACGAAGTTAATTCATATGATTTTTATACGGGCAAAACAGCCTGGTTTTCTGGGGGGCAGCTAAACGTTTCAGTTAATTGTATTGATCGCCACCTAGCGAGTAAAGCAGATCAACCAGCAATTATTTGGGAAGGCGACAACCCTAAAGATAGCGAAATAATTACCTATAGAAAATTAAGTGACGAGGTCAATAAGTTATCTAATGCTCTAAGGTCTCGTAATGTGAAAAAAGGCGATAGAGTGTGTATCTATATGCCTATGATCCCACAGGCATCTTATGCGATGCTAGCTTGCGCACGTATTGGTGCCATTCATTCAGTTGTTTTTGGAGGTTTCTCACCGGAAGCACTCAAAGATAGAATCATAGACTCTGATTGTCATGTAGTGATTACTGCGGATGAGGGGGTCAGGGGTGGTAAGAATATCCCCCTAAAAGCTAATGCAGATGCCGCTATAAGAAACTGTCCCTTGGTTCATACCTGCTTAGTGGTTGCTCACACAGAAGGCAATGTTGATTGGTTTCCAGAAAGAGACGTCTGGTATCATGAAGCTATTGCAAATGAAGCAACTCATTGTCTACCAGAACTTATGAATGCTGAAGATCCCTTATTTATTCTTTACACCTCTGGCTCAACTGGAAAGCCGAAAGGGGTCCTTCACACAACCGCAGGATATTTGTTGCAGGTTGCGATGACTCACAAATATGTGTTTGATTATAAGGATGGCGATATATATTGGTGTACAGCAGATGTGGGATGGGTAACAGGACATAGTTATATCGTTTATGGACCTTTATGTAACGGAGCAACAACATTAATTTTTGAGGGGGTTCCGACTTACCCTGATGCTTCTCGTTTTTGGCAAGTAATCGATAAACATAAAGTTTCTATTTTTTACACGGCACCAACAGCAATTCGTTCACTGCTAGGAGCAGGAAATGATTTTGTATTAAGTACAGATCGAGCATCTTTGCGGCTGCTCGGAACAGTTGGAGAGCCAATTAACCCAGAAGCTTGGGAGTGGTATTACCATATTGTTGGTAATTCTAATTGCCCTATTGTAGACACTTGGTGGCAGACAGAAACAGGAGCACATATGTTGACACCTTTTCCTGGCGCCCATGATATGAAGCCAGGCTGTGCTACTGTTCCTTTTTTTGGTGTAGAGCCTGCATTGTTAAATAGTTCAGGTGATTTAATTGAGGGCCCCGGAGAAGGAAACTTAGTTATTAAGTCCTCATGGCCTTCCCAAATTCGCGGAGTATATGGTGATATGCAACGATTTAAGGATACCTATTTCTCATCGTTCCCTGGCTATTATTTTACTGGGGACGGTGCACGTCGAGATAATGACGGACACTATTGGATTACAGGCAGAGTTGATGATGTATTAAATATTTCAGGACATCGTATGGGCACCGCTGAAATTGAA
This sequence comes from uncultured Porticoccus sp., assembly GCA_964608185.1. Lineage (GTDB taxonomy): Bacteria > Pseudomonadota > Gammaproteobacteria > Pseudomonadales > Porticoccaceae > Porticoccus. The sequence goes on from CAZSMR010000015.1 coordinate 25,154, forward strand.
AGCGCACTAGTTCTTCATGTAGATGTAGCAGAGGCTGCTATTGTCGGCTGCCCACATCAAATAAAAGGCCAGGGAATATATGCATATGTAACTCTCATGTCTAATGCACATTCAACTGATTCTCTCTTAGCAGAACTGCTCGATATTTGTGTGAGAGAAATTGGGTCTTTTGCAAAACCAGATCAGATTCAGTTAGCTCCCGGCCTACCAAAAACTCGATCAGGTAAAATTATGCGCCGTATTTTAAGAAAAATAGCATCTAATGAACTAAGTAGTCTTGGAGATATCTCAACGTTAGCAGATCCATCTGTAGTTGATGACTTAATCAAAAATAGATTAAATAGGTAAATTTTAGTTTTTCATTCGTTAGAGTGAAATAATCTTTATGGAGTAAAAGTGATATGGGTAGAGCTTATCAAAATCGTAAAGATTCGATGGCTAAAACTTCTGATATGAAGGCTAGAGTATACAGTCGATATGGTCGGGAAATTTATGTTAGCGCTAAATCCGGCGGTTCTGATCCAAGTGGAAATTTATCACTACGTAACTTGATTGATAGAGCCAAAAAGGACCAAGTGCCCGTTCATGTAATTGATAGAGCTATTGAAAAAGCGAAAGGGGGATCTGGGGAAGATTTTCTTCCTGCTCGTTACGAGGGCTATGGGCCATCCGGCAGTAAGGCTATTATTGAATGCTTGACTGATAATCCGAATAGAACTTTTGGCGATGTACGTCTTGCGTTCACTAAAACGGACTGCAAAATTGGTACTCAAGGTAGCGTTATACACCAATTCGATCATCTCGCTATATTTGTGTTTAAGCACCATGATGAGGAGGTACCCTTCGATAGCCTAATGACTGCAGATATAGATGTTATTGACATCGAAAATGAAGATGGAAAAGTATCTATTTTTGTAGCACACACTGATTATTTTAAGGCAAAACAAGTACTATTAGATAGTTGTGGTGAAATTAATTTTGAAATTGATGAGATACAGTTCATCCCACATGACTATGTCAATATTGACGATGATGACAGCATTGCTCTTTTTGAAAAATTTATGACAATGCTTAATGAGCTAGATGATGTTCAACAGGTATATCACAATGCTAGGCTGACATGAGCTAAGTAACTAAAAATTTTTTCAGTCATGAAGTTTCTTGGTCGTCATATAATTAATTTCTAAAAACTTAAGATTTCTCTTCTTTTAGGAACCGCTGGCGTGATGCTTTTATTTCAACGCATGCAGCAGCAGCATCATCCCAACCTTCAACTTTAACCCACTTGCCCGGTTCAAGTGCCTTATAGTTTTCAAAATAGTGTTGAATTTGCTTAACTAGAAGTTCAGGTAGATCGCTAATTTCATTCACATGATCATACAGTTTTGTTAGCTTGGTGTTTGGAACAGCTAATAGTTTTGCATCGATTCCAGATTCATCAGACATATTCAATACACCAATAGGCCGGCTACGGATTACTGCACCTGGCATGACAGGGTAAGGGGTGACTACTAGGACATCCAGCGGATCGCCGTCTTCAGATAGTGTTTCAGGTATATAACCATAATTTGCAGGATAAAACATGGGTGTCGCTACGAATCGATCTACGAAAATAGCGTCTGCATCTTTATCAACTTCGTATTTAATAGGGTCATGGTTAGCTGGTATTTCTATAACCACATTGATATCAGTGGGTAGGTCTTTTCCTGCTGAAATTTTGTTGTAGCTCATGTCTTTTTTTGTCTCATGGTTAGTTTATTGTCATTGATTTAAACCAATTTTTTTACATACCTTGTTAAACATTTAGCATAAAAGGAATCGAATTATACTGTTGAGGTAGATTTATTGCCAGTCTCGCTTTAGATAACATCACAAGATACCTCTTTATTTTAGCAATAGATTTTTCTATATTTTTTATTTGATCGAATCAGGCTACGAAAAAATTCTTTCGATAATTTTTCGTGATTCTAATGTGAAGCAAAGCTTTTGTTGCTATATAAAAAAGAGTATGTAAAATCGTCAACAATTCACCTTAATGGTGATATTCCTAAGGGGAGGCTTCGGCCTGAGACATCTTTAGATGGACCCTTTGAACCTGATCCGGATAGTACCGGCGTAGGGATAGGACGCTAATTTTTTGATCGTTCAATCTTACCCCTTCCGGGTCTCTTAACAGTTGTTAATGAGGCTTAATATGAACATAGTTACAAAGACAATCAAGACCGTTCTTGCAGTAACGCTAATTGCCATATTCCAGTATGGTTTACAAGCTGATAATACCCTTGAAGAGCTAATATCTAAACCCGTTGATTCTGATTCTGAAACCACTCTTGAGAAATCCCCAGAAAATAAAGATGATAACTTGCTTGCTGAAATAGTTGTTAAAGCGGAATTTCGTGACGTCAATATAATGAATAGTGGTAATAGTGTTACTGTTATCGATACTAAGGCTCTCGAAAGGCGTGATGCAGAGCATATAGAGCAGGTCCTTAATCTAGCTCCCAATGTTAATTTTTCAAGTGGCTCGTCAAGAGGAAAATTTTTTCAAATTCGTGGTATTGGTGAGCGAAGCCAATTTGTCGAACCAATAAACCCCTCAGTGGGACTTTACATAGATGGAATTGACTTCAGCGGCTTGGGTGGGGCTGCAACTACACTAGATATAAAACAAATTGAGGTTTTTAAAGGTCCTCAGGGCACAAGTTATGGCGCAAATGCCATGGCTGGATTAATTGATATGCGATCTAACGATCCATCAAAAAAATTTCAAGGTAGTATAGATTCATCAATAGGTGAATATGAGAAAAGGACTGTTTCTACTACATTAAGTGGCCCCATAACTAGTGATTTAGGCTACCGTTTTGCTATGCAGCGGTCAAAAAGAGACGGCTATACAGATAATGATTTTCTTGGTCGAGATGATACCAATGGTATTGATGAACAAACTTTAAGACTTAAATTGAATCTTCAAGCTAACGAATACCTTAATTTCAGTTTCTCTGGATTATATTTTGATGCAGATAATGGCTATGACACTTTTTCGCTAGACAATACACGCGATACTTTATCTGATCAACCTGGTCACGATCGTCAAGAAACGATTGCGTTTTCTCTCGAGAGTACATTGACAGAAAATAAAGAATTTGATGTGATTTCCCTTTTTAGCTATTCAAGTAGTGATCTAGAGTATGGTTTCGATGAAGACTGGAGTTACAATTCAATCTGTTCAGATTTCCCTTGTGGTTATGCTGCATATGAATCGTTTGATAACTATATTCGAGATAAAAGGACAACCACAATTGATTTCCGCTTAGTATCAAAAGCTGAGAGTTTAATTTTTAGTGGATCAACCGATTGGGTAACCGGGATTTATTTTAAAGATCAGGAAGAATCGCTATTGCGAGAGTGGACATTTGATGCAGATTTTGCAAGTGATTTCGATACTAAAAACTTCGCTATTTATGGACAATTGGGTACACAGCTTAATGATAAATTAAGGTTAACTTCAGGACTAAGATTAGAGTATAGACAAGGAGACTACTCGGGAAGCTCGTCGGTCAATTACGATACTGGAGAGCGCTTATGGGGTGGTAAGATTGGACTAGAGTATTTAATGACCGATGATATTATGGTCTATAGCCTCGTTTCACGTGGCTATAAGGCGGGTGGGGTCAATAGTAGTTCTTCGTTGGAGCCAAAAAATAGAAGCTTCGATTCCGAATACCTATGGAATTATGAAACTGGAATCAAAGCAGACTGGCTTGATGGAACACTTAATAGCCAGTTAGCTGTCTTCTATCAGGATCGTCGTAAAATGCAGGTTAAGCAATCCTTAGTAGACTGCCCGGCTGAAGGGGCTTGCACATTTACTGATTATATTGAAAATGCCGAAAAGGGAGCAAATTATGGTGCTGAAATGGAATTTAGATGGATTGCTCTTAATGATGTAGATATTTATGGTAGCTTGGGACTACTTAGAGCAACATTCAAAGATTATAAGAGTTATTCGCATATTGATGTTGATAGGCAGGCGGCCAACCCTTCACCGAAAGATCTGAGTGGACATAAGCAGGCGCATGCGCCTTCTTATCAGTTTGTACTTGGTACAGATATATATCTTACAAGTAATCTTACTATGGGGATAGAGCTTGAAGGAAAAGAGGAATTTAGCCTCTCTCCTCGTCATAATGCAAAATCTAATCGTTATGAGCTATTGAATTCTCATTTAAATTATCGGTTTGGTAAATGGAACTTTTCCCTATGGGGTCGAAATCTTAATGATCGTGATGTCATTGTGAGAGGGTTTGGGGGTTTTGGTAATGATCCGCGAAAAACTTATGCATTAGAGCCATATTATCAATACGGCGAACCAAGAGTGATTGGGGCTACAGCTAAATATAGTTTCTAGTTATATGAATTTAACCTTTACAGAGAAGCTTGCTTAAATGTCAAAATACTCTATATATGCGATTAACTGATTTTGGAATATTTTATAAATTTTAACTGGATTGGTATTGAAACGTTAGCGGTCATCCTAGCGATTATTTACCTATTTTTAGCTATAAA
>CAZSMR010000016.1:0-28326 GCA_964608185.1 uncultured Porticoccus sp.
CCTTCACCAGCGATAGAGTGTTCTATTTCGAACTCAGAAAAGAATCTTATCGTATCGCTGTATTCATGACCTACAAATAATACGAATCGATGTAAATCAAATTCATCTTTCGAACTGGTTGAATTATCAGAGTTATGATTATTATAGTGAAGCTCACCATAGCCACCGATATTAGTTTTAGTTGCCCATTCCGCTAATTTTGCAGTTGGACTAGAAGTAATTTCCTCCACAGCTGTAAATGTAGATTCCGTTTTAGCATTATTTTCAGCAAGTCCTTCTTTCAGATTGCTAATTTCTGCTTGTTGTTTTTGTATCAATTCATACATTTCATCTAATGTTGGTTTTGCGTCTACCGCAAATGCAACAGATAAAAGTACAACTCCTGCTATCGTAGTACGAAACATTTTGCCGATCTCCTAATTTATTACGACTTTTGTAATTCAATTGAATTAACGAGGGAGACTATATACTATTTTTACGTGAATGAGAACTATTATCATTCATATAAATAAATGATTATTGTTTATAATAGTGACTAGTTATCGTTTGTATTAAAATTTGTGATTTTTTTTATGCCCGGTACTTTAAATAACCCAAAATAAGCATAAGCTTGATAATTTCTCTTATATAAAAAAAGTAATAGTTTTAGCGCAATGAATTAAAGGTTAAAATGTTCATAAATTAGTTAAAGATTTTTTATTATTAAAGGGATATTGTTATCAATGGATATTATGGAAACCATACGCGAGCAAATTGAAGGTAATCCGATCATCCTCTACATGAAGGGTTCCCCTAATTCACCACAGTGCGGTTTTTCAGCACGAACTATCGAAGCTCTTACTTCTTGTGGTGAGCGCTTTGCATTTGTAGATATACTTAGTAATCCAGAAATACGAGCTAATTTACCAACCTATGGAAACTGGCCTACCTTTCCTCAGTTGTGGGTTAACGGTGAGCTAATTGGGGGCTGTGATATTATTACAGAAATGAAAAAAAAAGGTGAACTTGAAACTTTAATTAAGGAAGCATCCAAAGCCCAAAAATAGTTATAAGTGCTTAGTTATTGCCATTTTGGCGGTTCTTATTGTTTTCTGTTAATCTTGATCTATGGTTACTTTGTGAAATAGATTTCCAGCATTGAAATAACTGCCTCGAAACAATAGAAAAATACCAAGTTTTTCTTAAAAATTAAACATTATGAAAAAGGAGTTTTATTATGGGTGTATTAGTAGGAAAGCAGGCACCAGACTTTACCTCTGGTGCTGTACTAGCGAACGGTGAGATTGTCGATGAGTTTAATTTACATTCCACTATAAAAGGGAAGAAAGCAGTTATTTTCTTCTATCCTCTAGACTTCACATTTGTTTGTCCCTCAGAGCTGATTGCGTTCGATCATCGAATAGAGGAATTCAAGAAACGAGGTGTTGAGGTTATTGGAATTTCTATTGATTCTGTATTTACGCATAACGCTTGGCGTAACACAGCCATCAATGATGGTGGTATTGGTCAAGTAAATTATCCTCTTGTTGCCGATATGAAACATGAAATATGCCAGGCCTACGACGTTGAATTTGGCGATGCAGGCGTTGCTTTTCGAGGTTCGTTCTTAATTGGCGAAGACGGAATTGTATATCACCAGGTCGTCAATCACTTACCCTTAGGTCGTAATATTGATGAGATGTTAAGAATGATAGACGCCTTAAGTTTTCATCAAGAGCATGGCGAAGTTTGTCCAGCTAATTGGAAGGAAGGTGATAAAGGAATGGATGCATCTCCTGAAGGTGTTGCCTCATACCTAACAGAGAATGCAGACAAACTTTAATTTTAATTAAACAATTAGTATTATATTTTCAGATTATTCGAGAATAGCAAAAACCGTGGAATGATATTCCACGGTTTTTTTATCTCTTGATAATTCTTTTGGAGACATAAATGTCAATAGACAGGATTATTGAGCTAGAAACTAAACTAGCTTTTCAGGAAGACACTATTTCTCAGCTCAACGATGTTGTTTGCAGGCAGCAAGATCAGCTCGATGAGCTTGCTCAGAAGTGCCAGACATTAATTTCATCAACTAAAGTGTTAACTGATAAGATTGCAAATGAGGATGAAGAAGGCATTAGGCCGCCACATTATTAGGCTATGAAGTGTTCAATTCAGCTTACTTTTTTCCTACGCTCATGGATTATCATTTTTAGTAAAAAAATCCGATCCCATCATTGCAGTTGTATTGAGTATTCCTCTACCTGAAACTGACGGTATTAGGATATGTGCAGGTTTCCCCAAGCCGTTAAGAAAGGGTCCCACAAGTCGAGCATTTGTTAGTGATCGGATCAAACCAAGAGCTATACTTGCAGCATCCATGTTTGGCATAATCAGCACATTGGCTCTACCTGTAATGTTTGTGTTATTGCAAATGGTTTGTCTTAGTGCTTCATTGAGGGCAGACATGGCATGCATCTCACCATCTATCTCAATAGCAGGCATATCAGTACGTAATTTCTCTGCAGCCCTTTTCATTTTATGCGCTGATTCATCATCATATGTACCATAATTAGAATGCGAAAGTAATGCTACTTTTGGGCTAACTCCACATCTTTTGACAAATTCAATAGCATCTTTAGTGGTATCAACAATCTGCTCTTCGGTTGGGTTGACGTTTATAAAAGCATCCGCTAAAAATAACGGTCCGTCGTCTAAAAGTAAAATACATATAGACGAGATACTACTTGTACTATCTCGAGGAGGAATGATGCTTGTAATCTTTGTAAGGTGTTGGTCGTATCGCCCAGATTTACCACATATCAATCCATCGGCATCACCAAGTGCGACCATTATTGTTGCTATTACTGAATTATCAGTATGTATTAAGTTCCTTGCAGTTTCTACAGAAATACCTGAACGCCCTACGTGTTGATGATAGTACTGCCAGTAGTTTTCTCGATGAGCATCGTTCTCAGGGTTAAATATTTGAAATTCATCCCCTGGCTTTATACGTAAGTTCATTTCTTTGATTTTTTGTTTGATTATAGCTGGTCGACCAATCAGTATCGGTTTAGCTATTTTTTCATCAATTATTCCCTGCATGGCCCTCAAAACGTCATCATTTTCGCCTTCAGCATAAGCAATTCTGGGCGGATTTTTTTTTGCTCTCTCTATCATAGGCTGCATAAACAATTGACTACGGTTAACGTAACTATGAAGTTTGTTACGATATGCTTCAAGATTTTTTATTGGTCTAGTAGCAACACCGCTTGCCATAGCTGCTTTTACAACAGCTAGGGGAACTTCTTCAATAAGACGAGGATCAAATGGCTTAGGAATAAGATAGTCTGGTCCAAATTTTAAATCTTCACCAGCATAAGCCTCAGTAACCTCTGGAGAGGCTTCACGATGAGCTAAGTCTGCAATAGCCTTTACGCAAGCTTGCTTCATTTCGTCATTGATCGTAGTTGCACCACAATCAAGTGCACCTCTGAATATAAAAGGAAAACAGAGAACATTGTTGACTTGATTTGGAAAATCAGAGCGACCTGTTGCTATTATTGCGTCAGGTCTTGCGGCTTTAGCTATTTCAGGCATAATTTCAGGGGTCGGGTTAGACATCGCTAGTATTAGCGGATTAGGCGCCATTTTTTTTATCATGTCAGCTTTTAGTATTCCGGGACCGGATAGACCTAAAAATAGATCAGCATCGGTTATTGCGTCATCAAGTGTTCTATCATCGGTATCTACAGCGTAATCCTCTTTCCATGGGTTCATTCCCACTTTTCTACCTTTATAAATAACACCATTGCGATCAATCATACGCACATTTTTTTTACAAAGTCCCATAGAAACAAGAAGATTTACACAGGCAATACTTGCAGCACCAGCACCTGTGACAACAATTTTTATGTGCTCTAGATCTTTTTTAACGATTCTTAAACCATTATAAATTGCAGCTGCTGATACGATAGCCGTACCATGTTGGTCATCATGAAAGACAGGTATTTTCATACGTTCACTTAACTTTTTCTCAATAAGAAAGCACTCTGGCGCTTTTATGTCTTCTAGATTGATTCCGCCAAAAGTTGGCTCAAGTGAAGCTATGATGTCGACGATTTTATCTGCATCAGATTCATCAATTTCAATATCAAACACATCTATATTGGCAAATTTTTTGAACAAAACTGCCTTTCCTTCCATTACGGGCTTCGAAGCTAGTGGGCCTATGTCACCAAGACCTAAAACTGCTGTTCCGTTAGTAATAACTGCAACAAGATTTCCTCTTGCAGTTACTTTGTCAACATCGGTAGGATTTTTTACTATATACCCGCAGGCATAAGCAACTCCAGGTGAATATGCCATCGCCAAATCCCTTGAATTCGCCATTGGCTTTGTAGGTCGAATCTCCAGTTTTCCTGGAAGTGGGTTCATATGATAACGGAGAGATCTTTCTTTAAATGAATCATCCATGATTGTTTCTCATAATTAACTACCAGGAAAATCTCCTGGTTAAGCCTTAAGCCGATTTTTACTTTTATATTCTAACGCGAGAGGTGCTACTATTGCTAAGAAAATTGTCTTTTTCTACCCATAAATGTTGAGCTATTTAAAGTTATAGTTTAAAAATAATATTACAATATAAAGAGTTTCTCTATTAGTAACAGAGTTGAGTTAAATTATGCCAATTATTCACTATATTGACATTCAAGGTGGGAAATATGAAGTCGAAGTCCCAGAAGGATCCTCTGTAATGCAGGGAGCCATAGATGGAATGGTTGATGGAATATTAGCGGAGTGTGGAGGACAGTGCCGTTGCGGAACATGTCATTGCTATGTTGATGAGGATTGGTTAGAAAAAATAGAAAAAGTTGATGAGATAGAGGCTACGATGTTAGAAGCAGTTATTGATCCTCGTAAAAACAGCAGACTTAGTTGCAAAATAAAAGTAACCAAGGAGCTCGATGGATTAGTTATTAGAGTTCCTGAGCGCCAGTACTAACCAATTTTTTTGCTAGTAACATAAGCTTAAATTTTTTTTTGAGGAGAAATTTTAGCTAATCCCATCCTCCTAAAGTATGCCATTTATTAACAATCCCACAAAATAATTCTGCAGTTTTTTCAGCGTCATAGATAGCAGAGTGTGCTTCATCATTATTAAATTCTATTTTTGCAGCCTTGCATGCTTTTGCTAAAACAGTCTGACCATATGCTAAGCCTCCTAATGTAGCTGTATCGAAACACGAAAAGCTGTGAAATGGACTTTTTTTGATATTATTACGTTTTACAGCGCTATTTAAAAAACCGAGATCAAAATGAGCATTATGGCCAACTAAAATAGCCCTACTGCAATTAGCATCTTTAACTGCATCATTGATTTCTTGGAAAAAAGAACTTAATACTTCATATTCATCTAAAGCTATACGATATGGATCATCTGGATCAATTCCAGTGATATCAAGTGCAGCTTGCTCAATATTAGAACCCTTGAAAGGAATAACGGAATGAAAAATATTACATTCTGGAACTAGTTCGCCTTGCTCGCTGATTGATAAAATAACGGCTCCTATTTCAAGTAAAGCATCTTTTCCAGAATCAAAGCCACCAGTCTCAACATCTACTACGATAGGTAAAAATCCTCTAAATCTGTCTGACATAATTTGTTTCATAATTTTACACTTCAGCTATTTAATTAAAATTTACAACCTGCCACTGTCGCATTTCTCCTGCCCCAAGTGGCGTTATTGTGTCTTGGAAAAATGGTAGCTCCAATGGGTTATGCCAGGGTATTTTATGAAGTGTTATGGTGTCGGTATTACGGGGTATTTTATAAAAGTCTGGACCATAGAAACTAGAAAATCCCTCTAGTTTATTAAGCGCTCCTGCTGACTCAAAAACCTCTGTATAAAACTCTATAGCTGCATGATTCGAATAGCAACCGGCACAACCACAAGCATTCTCTTTTTCATTAGTTGAATGTGGTGCCGAATCTGTTCCAAGAAAAAATTTTGGGTTACCGCTAGTAGCTGCTGAAATCAGTGCTTTTTGGTGTGTATCTCTTTTTAAAATAGGCAAACAATAGTAATGAGGTCTTATACCCCCAGAAAGCATATGATTGCGATTATACAAAAGGTGCTGAGGTGTTATAGTTGCTGCAATTCTGCTGGATGACTCTACTACAAAATCTACTCCTTCTTTTGAAGTAATATGCTCAAGGACAATATTAAGTCCAGGAAAATCATGAGTCAGCCTCCTTAAATGGCGATCTATAAAAACAGCCTCACGGTCAAAAATATCAATATTTTGATCGTTAACTTCACCATGTAATAATAAAGGAATTTCTTCTTTTTCCATTTGTGCTATGACGGAATTAATATTATTTAAATCTGTTACCCCTGATTCAGAATTTGTAGTCGCCCCGCAAGGATAGTATTTGCATCCAAATATTTGGCCTGAGGCTTTAGCTTCAATAATTTCTTGTGGCGATGTGTTATCAGTAAGATAGAGAACCATCATTGGCTCCCAGGGTGAATTACTCGGTCGATTTTTTAAGATGCGTTTGCGGTAAGCTATAGCCTGATCTGTTCTTAAGACAGGAGGATCTAGGTTTGGCATTACCACTGATCTACCAAAGTATCTCGCCGCATCCTGAACAGTAAAAGCTAATGCCTCATTATCTCTCAAATGAACATGCCAGTCGTCTGGACGAGTTATTGTTATTTCTTGATGATCTATTTTTATCATTACACTCTAATATATTTCAATGGTTATTTTATAATGAATGCTACCGGAATCTGCGATCGCTTCACAGCAAATAACCCATAATTATAACTTTCTTATGACTAAGCTTATCATTTTCTGTATTTATTATTACGTGTTTGCTGTGAAACTATCCAACAGCATATTAGAATAGTGTGTATTCTTAGCTGTCAAAGTTATTCAATCAGGAGTTTATGTGGTGACCGATATTAATAAGGTAGTTTTGGCTTATTCTGGGGGTCTTGATACCTCAGTAATCGTTAAGTGGTTGCAAGAAACATATCAGTGTGAAGTTATAACATTTACAGCAGATATTGGCCAGGGTGAAGAGGTAGAGCCTGCAAGGGCTAAAGCTGAAGCACTGGGAGTTGAAAAAGTATATATAGACGATCTGCGCGAAGAATTTGTTCGTGATTACGTGTTTCCTATGTTTCGGGCGAATGCTGTTTATGAGGGGGAATATTTGTTAGGTACCTCTATTGCACGGCCTTTAATTTCAAAACGTTTGGTTGAGATAGCCAATGAGGTGGGTGCAGATGCTATTTCACATGGTGCAACTGGCAAAGGAAATGATCAGGTACGCTTTGAACTAGGTGCATATGCCTTAAAGCCAGGAATAAAAGTGATAGCACCATGGCGTGAGTGGAATTTAACCTCAAGAGAAAAGTTGATGAATTATTGTGAGACGCATCAAATACCCGTTGATTTTTCTGGAAACAAGAAAAAATCACCATATTCCATGGATGCTAATTTGCTTCATATTTCATATGAGGGTGGAGTTCTAGAGAATCCATGGCTTGAGGCAGAAGAAAGTATGTGGCGATGGACAGTTTCTCCAGAAAATGCTCCTGATGTTCCAACATACATAGAGCTTGAGTATGAAAAGGGAGATATCGTTGCAATAAATAATAAGGTGATGTCCCCGGCAGAAGTGTTAACCTATTTGAATAAGGTTGGAGGCGATAATGGTGTAGGTAGGTTGGATATAGTAGAAAATCGCTATGTTGGAATGAAGTCTCGTGGTTGTTACGAAACTCCGGGGGGAACAATTATGTTGCGTGCACACAGAGCTATTGAGTCGCTTACCTTGGATCGAGAATCTGCCCATCTCAAAGATAGTCTGATGCCTAAGTATGCAGAAGTCATTTACAACGGGTATTGGTGGTCACCGGAGCGATCTATGCTCCAAAAGCTTATCGATAGCACTCAGGACGTAGTAAATGGCACTGTAAAAATAAAATTATACAAAGGTAACGTTGAAGTAGTTGGCCGAAAGTCACCAGATAGTTTATTTGACGAAAGAATTGCTACATTTGAGGATGATGATGGTGCCTATGATCAAAAAGATGCAGAAGGCTTTATAAAGCTTAACGCATTGCGTTTGCGAATAGCTGCAAATAAAGGCCGAAAATTAGATTGATTTTTATAGCCAGAAAAACTCTTTAACTCTTGAGAGAGTTCTTGGTTGGAGAATAATAAAAATATGCGCTTACTTCATACAATGTTGCGTGTTAAAGATCTCGATCGATCCATTAGTTTTTATACTAATATCTTAGGTATGAGTCTCATTCGAACTAAAGATTTTCCCGATGGAAGATTTACACTAGCTTTTCTTGGTTATGGTAGTGAAGCAGATACGACTATGCTTGAGTTAACTTATAACTGGGATGTAAAGTATTACGATCATGGTGATGGGTATGGGCATATAGCTATAGGCGTCAAAGATGTATATAAAGCTTGTGAAACAATAAGAGTCTCTGGCGGTACCATTATCCGTGAGCCTGGCCCAATGAAATACGGTGATACCATACTAGCTTTTGTCCAAGATCCTGACGGTTATAAAATAGAGCTATTATCTGAAACTTAGTATAATAAAACCAGGTGATTGAATGAGTATAGTTTTTCTCAATCAGAAGTTTATTCCTTCAGAGGAAGCTAAAATATCGCCAATGGACAGGGGTTTTTTGTTTGGGGATGGAGTTTACGAGGTTCTGCCGTCTTATGATGGTGAAATAATTGGATTTGACCTTCATATAGATCGCCTGAAAACAAATATGTCTGCAGTAGGTATCAGCCTGTCTTGGACGCATCAGAAATGGCTAGAGATCTGTAAGACGCTTATAGAAAAAAATGGTTTTGGTAGCCTCGGGGTTTATTTGCATGTGAGTCGTGGTTCGGAACCCGTCCGATCTCACTCTTACGCAGATGGTATTGATCCGACAGTATTCGTTTTTTCTTTCAAGATTCCCCCAGAGCAAATAGCATGTAAGTCACAGATAGTTCCCTATAGGGTGAGTACAAGCCTTGACCTTAGATGGTCTCGTTGTCAGATTAAAGCTACTTCATTGCTCGGTAACGTCATGCACTTACAGCAAGGCCAACAAAATGGATTCGATGAGACATTACTCTTTAATGATAAGGATGAGCTCAGAGAGGGAAGCACTTGTAATGTCTATATTGTAAAAAATGGTGTTGTTATTACACCCCCATTAGACAATCATATCCTCCCTGGTATCACCCGATGTATTTTATTAGACTTACTGCTAAAAGATAGCTCCATTGAAGTTGAGGAGCGAATTATTTCAAAAGAAGAGGTTTTTTCTGCTACTGAAGTTTGGATTACCAGCTCCTCTAAGGGTGTAATTCCAGTTGTTGAGGTCGATGGAAAACTCATTAATGACGGCGAAGTAGGAGATATCTGGTTGCTGGCTCAAAAAATTTATTCTGCAGGTAAAAAAAATTACTAACAGTCATAACTTTTGTTGGCTTATTAAGTTTAGTTGGCCTTAACAACCTAAAAAACATACTGAGGAGTTTTAATTTTATCATGGCTCGTCCATCAAAAGCTTTAATTGATCTTGACGCACTGAGGCATAACCTAAAGTTAGCTAGCGGTCTATCTCCTTGCTCTAAAGTTATGGCAGTTATCAAGGCTGATGCTTATGGTCATGGTGCATTAGGTATTTCTGGGGCTATTAAAGACTTTGTTTCAGCATTTGGTGTAGCTTCTATTGAGGAGGCTATTGAGCTTCGCGAGGGTGGTATTAGTACTCCAATTCATTTGCTTGAGGGCGCATTTACTGATGACGAGTTAATTGTTGCATCAGAGTATAGTTTTTCTGTTTCTTGCGTTAACCAAAGGCAGAAAAATGCCATACTTAGTGCTAATCTTTCTTTCCCCTTAGATGTTTGGATTTTTGTCGATACAGGTATGCATAGACTTGGCATCTCTCCAATAGAGCTAGCGACTACTTACCAAGAACTTAATGCCTCTAATAATGTGACTGATAATATTATTATAGCTACACATTTTTCTTGTGCTGATGATCTAGTTAATGAATTTACTGCCACACAATTAGCTCGAATGAGCGATGCAATGAAAAATATTTCTTCACTTACAAGTCTTTGTAACTCAGCAGGTCTAATAGGATGGCCAGAAACTAGATCAGACTGGAATCGCCTTGGCATAATGCTTTATGGTGGATCACCTTTTTCTCTCCCTCAAAATGAGGCTGATAAGCTCCAGCCAGTGATGACTCTAAAATCAGAAATTATTGCTCTTCGGACCATTGAGGTAGGAGAGACAGTTGGTTACGCAGCTACTTGGACGGCTTGTCGTCAGACAATTATTGCTACTGTAGCAATAGGATATGGAGACGGGTACCCTCTTAACGCATCGAATGGAACTCCTGTTTTGATACGCGGTAAACGTTGCCCGTTAGCTGGGAGAGTTTCTATGGACATGATTACTGTTGATGTAACAGATCTACCACTTGTAGAGTTAGATGACGAAGTCATTCTTTGGGGTAAAGAATTATCGATTAATGAAATTGCTGATTGCTCTGGAACTATTAGTTATGAATTGTTTACACGTATGCCAGCACGTACTCGACGTATTTACGTAGAACAATCTACTAGCTGATTAAACTATATTCTTTATCTAGTACCTCTATTATTTCATGTTTTGGATTTTTTGATATACAGACTTTTTCACCAGTTATCTTTTCAGCTATAGAAGTATAGGTTTTAGAAACAGTCATTAGAACTTCTTCAGGAAGACAATTATTTTTAGCTAGAGCTTTTCTTTCATCGATTCGATCCTTGTTTAACAAAATGTCAGGATCAGGAAAATAGTCAAGGAGCAGCTGACGAAATACCTCCTTCGAATTTTCTATAACTTTACCCTTTCTATAGGATGGGCCATCCCAAATTCTTGAAGAATCGGGGGTTCCAACTTCGTCCATATAAATTAGTTTCTCAACTCCTTTGTCATCCTTTACATAGCCAAATTCAAATTTAGTATCAACAAAAATTTGATCGATTTTAGAGAGCTCAGAACTAATGACCTCAAACCCTTGCTTTAAAAGTTTTTCGTAAAGGCTTATATCAGATGTACTTTTGAAGTTAAAAGAGTGATAGTTATTAACAATATCATCTTGGGTTATATTTACGTCATCTACTTCAGGAATTCCAGGTAGACCTTTTAAAATACCCTTAGTGGAAGGTGTTATTAGAGCCTCAGGAAGTTTTTGGTCTTTCTTTAAATTATCTATGAGGTTAATACCGCAAAATTTACGTTCACCTTTAGCGTAAGATCTCCACATTGATCCTGTGATATAGTTTCTGCAGATTGCTTCAATCATAACTGGCTTTGCTTTTTGAACGATCCAAACAAAAGGATGGGGAATGTCAAGAATATGACTATCAGCTAAATTTTTCTCATGAAATAATTTAAACCAATAACTAGAAATAGCATTTAGTGCGGCCCCTTTACCTGGAACACCGTTCATGCCTCCTTCACCATGCCAAATACAATCAAATGCCGAAATACGATCGCTTATCACCATTACCGCTAGTGGGGCTTTTGGTGAAACCTTATAACCCTTCGTTTTTATTAACCGATGACTATCTTCAGCTGTAAGAGTGTATACAGAGCGCACTTTACCACTATGAATCAGACTTTCTGTGCGTATCGGTAAATCGTTATTAATAGCAAGTATTTTATCGCCAAGCACCATTCTGGGCTTCCTTTTTTTAGTATTTATTTAGCTTATTGGACAGAAAATTTTACGAGATAGCATTTATTTTGCTGAATAATTTTTTACTTTATTATTGTAGTCAATGTGTTAACTAGGTCTGACTGCAAATTTACCACTGCCTTGAAGAAAAATTATTATTGCTGTTATGAAATAAAAACTCTGAAGTTCTAGCGCCCAACCACCAAATTCATTAAGTGATATTAAATGGTGAGCATGAAATAGCATAATTGCGAAGACCATATTAATAGCAACTATAAATGCTGCAGTACGAGTATATAAACCTATAATAAGTAAGATAGGGGCAAGCACTTCACCAAAATAAACACCATAAGCTAGTAGCTCAGGAAGATTGATATCATTTAAGCGTTCTCCAATATATTCCACTGACGTTGGATCTGATATTTTTGCCATACCATGATATAGCATTAAAATCCCTATATTTAGACGAAGAACTAGTTTTGCTATTGATTCACTATGAAGCATAGTATTACCTCGAGTTAATAACGTTACTTTTCATTATTAGTAGTCTTATTGAAAAAAAGAAATTTTACCAGATTATTTTTATTTTTTTTGATCCATCTCATAGCTTGGTGGTCATATCACTACAATGTATCATGGCGGTCTAACTAATTTCAAAAAGACGCCTTTTTGGCGATTCTTCGGAGGTTAAGAATGATTATCAAGCCAAAAGTTCGTGGATTTATGTGTATTACGGCCCATCCGATCGGCTGTGATGCGAATGTTAAAGAGCAGATTGATTACATAAAGAAACAGAAGAATTTTTCTGGACCCAAACGAGTTTTAGTAATAGGAGCTTCAACTGGTTATGGGTTAGCTGCTCGTATTACCGCTGCATTTGGTGGAGGTGCTTCGACTCTAGGAATTTTTTTTGAAAAGCCAGGTAGTGAGAAAAAAACAGGTTCAGCAGGTTGGTATAATTCTGCTGCTTTTCATAAATATGCGGCATCGGAAAATTTATATGCTAAAAGCATTAACGGTGATGCTTTTTCTGATGATATTAAGCAAAAAACCATAGATATAATAAAAACTGATTTAGGTAAGATAGACCTTGTTATTTATAGCCTTGCTTCACCTCGCCGCCAGCATCCAAAAACTGGAGAAATATTTAATTCAACACTTAAGCCAATTGGCAAAAATGTAACATTACGTGGAATCAATACAGACAAAGAAGAAATACAAGAATTTAGTTTAGATGCTGCTAGTGAGGATGATATCTTGCAGACAGTCGCAGTTATGGGAGGAGAAGACTGGAGTATGTGGATAAAAGCACTTAGTGATGCTGACGTTCTGGCTGAAAGAGCTTCAACTTCTGCATTTACTTATGTTGGAGAGAAGGCCACTTGGGACCTATATTGGAATGGAACAATTGGTCGCGCCAAAAAAGATTTAGATAAAAAAGTCAAAGATATCAGTGCAACACTTTTCTCTATTGGAGGGAAGGCTAGTGTTTCAGTCTTAAAGGCTGTGGTAACTCAAGCAAGCTCTGCAATCCCAATAATGCCTTTATACTTGTCGCTATTATTCAAAGTAATGAAAGAGAAGGGTACACATGAAGGCTGTATTGAGCAACTCTATCGTCTTTATACAGAGTGCCTTTACTCTGAAGAGCCTCGTCTGGATGATGTTGGAAGATTGAGGGTTGACGAGTTAGAGCTTCGTCCTGAAGTCCAAGAAAACGTAATAACTGCTTGGGCTAATGTTACTAATGAAAACTTACATCAATTAACAGACTTTAAGGGATATAAAGAAGAGTTTATTAAGTTATTTGGTTTCGGAATCTCGAATGTTGATTATGATGCCGAAACTGACCCTGTAATTGATATCAAAAATTTAGTTTAGGTTTTAACTGATTATAAGGTTTATTGGCTTATAAAATAGAATCTTGGTGACTAATGAGAGATGAGCAACGACTTACTTGGAAATATTTTCACCCTAAATTGTGGCTAACATGGTTAGGGTTTGGCTTTTGGAGATTGCTAGTTTCCGTACCTTATCCGCTAATGACTTGGCTCGGACGTCGACTCGGACTATTGATGTTTTTTCTTGGTGGTTACCGTTATGAAATCACAAAAGTTAATCTAGAACTATGTTTTCCAAGCATGACAGAATCAGAGCGTAAGAGTCTTTTACGAGCTAATTTCATTAGCTACGGCATAGCATTTTTTGAAGTCGGTATAGCGTGGTGGTGGCCGACCAAGAGGTTGCAAAAAATTACCCATGTGGAAGGTTTAGAGCATATCGATAAATTAGAGGGGCAGCAGGGTGCCTTGTTGATGGCTATTCATCATACAACAATAGAGGTTGGGGCATCTGGGCTTATGATACAACGCCAGATTGATGGAATGTATCGGCCGCATAAAAATATTGTATATGACTATGTTCAAAGAAGGGGGCGGCTAAAAAGATCTGTCGATGCCGATCTATATACGCGAGACGATGTTCGAGGGATACTAAAGGCCCTTCAAAAAGGTAAAGTAATTTGGTATGCACCAGATCAAGATTACGGTCCAAAACAGAGTGTTTTTGCTAGCTTTTTTGGGGTACGGGCTGCATCTGTTACAGCCACTGCTAAGTTTGCTAGAGTTGGGAAAGCAGCCATTTTGCCTTTTTCACACGTGAGACTTCCTGATAATAAAGGGTATAAAATCGTCGTACATCCTCCACTAGAAAATTTTCCATGTAATGATGATGCCTCTAGTGCAGAAATGATCAATAGAATTATTGAAGGAATGATTCTTAAGCAACCTGATCAATATTTATGGGCACACCGAAGATTTAAAACACGCCCAAAAGGCGAAGTAAGGCCATATCCAAAAAAGAGACAAGATAAAATATCCTAGAGTAGGTTATTGAGCTAGTATTATTAAGTAAATACTTGTTCTACGATGCTATGGTCAGTACCATAACGTAAAAATAAACCATTATTATATATTGAGGAAACAGATGATTACCGGCAGTATTGTTGCTTTGGTAACACCGATGATCCCTGGCAGCCTAGAGGTTGATTGGGATCGTTTAAAGGCTCTAGTTGAATGGCAAATTCAACAGGGGACAAACGCTATTGTAGCTGTTGGAACTACGGGGGAAAGCCCGACTCTTGACGTTCAAGAGCATATGGCGACTATTGCTGCTATTGTTGAGGATTCGTCTGGACGTGTCCCTGTCATTGCAGGTACTGGGGCAAATTCGACAAAAGAGGCTATCGAGTGGACACGACGAGCACAAGAATGTGGAGCTGATGCTTGCTTACTAGTTGCACCTTACTATAACAAGCCAACACAAGAAGGCCTTTATTTGCATCATAAAGCCATTGCTGACGCAGTCGATATCCCTCAAATTTTATATAATGTGCCAGGACGTACTGCGTGCGATATGCTTCCAGATACAGTGAGTCGTTTAGCAAATATAGATAATATTATTGGGATTAAAGACGCTACTGGCGATTTAAATAGAGCAAAAAAACTGATTGAAGTTTGTCCTTCAAATTTTGCTATTTATTCTGGTGATGATGCAACAGCGCTAGAGTTAATTTTATTAGGTGGCCATGGCAATGTTTCTGTAACAGCTAACGTTGCTCCAAAATTAATGGCCCAAATGTGTAGTTTTGCAATTTCTGGTGATAGAAAAGGTGCACAGAGCATCAATAAATTTCTTTCTCCGGTTCATGATGCTTTATTCTTAGAATCAAATCCGATTCCAGTAAAATGGGCTGTAGCAGAAATGGGGCTAATTCAGCATGGTATTCGATTGCCTCTTACTGAGCTTTCGATTGACTTAAAGGCAAAAGTATATAAAGCACTTAAGGCTGCTGAGCTTTTAAAATAACAAATAAATCTAAAAAATCGGAGTAAAGCTGATGTCACCAGAAATAAAATGGATAACGTTAATTATAGTATTGTTGTCCCTTATTTCTTGCAGCAGTATCAAAGATATCAAAGATAAAAATCCAATACGCAATCGCGCCAATGATTATTTATACTCCTCAGCAATCCCCCCTATGGAGGCGCATGCTGATGCACCTATTGGAGAATTATACATAGTGCCAGATGTTTCAATTTCTGGACTTCCATCAAAGTCTTTCTCTGCGCCTAGGCCACAGCCTTTATCAGTAAATCTATTAGAGGAATCAATAGAAATACTATCTTTTTCAGGAAAACAATGGATTGCTATTAACAAGCCACCTGCTGAAGTTTGGCCTAGACTGAGAAGTGTTTTGACTAGGAGTGGGGTGCCGACTGCAAAAATGGACCCACCTAAGGGAATATTAGATACGGGATGGTTGCAATTTAAGAATGATGAGCAAAATATCCATAGATTTCGTTTTTTTATATCACCAGGAGTAGGGGTTAGCAGTAGTGAAATTAGAGTTACCCAGATGGAAGTGGCAGCAGGAAAAGAAAATGCTTCTATTGAGTGGCCGGTAGACTCAATGAATAGCTCGAGGGAGGAGGAGTTTACCAAAATAGTAGCTAATTCTTTAGCCTCTGATGTGACAGGCAGCTCTGTATCTTTGCTCGCACAAAATATTGGCGGAGAATCAAGAGTAAAAGTAGTAGTATCCGAAAAAGTGGAACCCTATATCGACTTGAGATTAAATTATTCTCGTAGTTGGAACTCGGTACTGGAGTCGCTATCATTAGGAGGCTTCTCTGTAGTTAGCCAAAATCAGTCAGATGGATATTTACTAGTTGAATTTACTGAGATAGATTTAGTAGCTGAGGATGGCTCGCTCCTTGGCTTAATAGGTAATTTTTTGGATAGCAGAAGAGAGAACGATCAGGAATTACCTGTCCTTGAGTATAAGGTTACTGTCATACAAGAAGAGAAAAGCGTCGTGGTGCATATTTTAAACCAGAATGACACTCCTGCTGATATGCTCATGACAATTAAGTTACTAAAAATAATCCGCAGTAATCTTACTTAAGTTATGAGATTTTCATCTATTGGTAGTGGTAGCAGAGGCAATAGTACGATTATTGAACACGATGATACTGTAGTGTTGATCGATTGTGGATTTTCTATAAAACAAACAGAAAAAAAATTAGGTTGTCTGGGGTTAGTCGCCTCAGATATAGATGCAATTTTAGTCACTCATGAGCATTCGGACCATATTCGCGGGGTTTCTCTCCTAGCAAAAAAATATAAAATTCCAGTTATAACTACTGTTGGAACTAGTAAGTTTTTGAAAAACCCTTCTCAATTAGATTTGGTCTTTATTGACACTGACTCAGATTTTAATGTCGGTAACTTTGAAGTGACTCCTGTTTTGGTTCCTCATGATGCAAGAGAGCCAGTGCAATTTATAGTTAGAGGTGGTAATTTAAAATTTGGTATTTTGACGGATGTCGGTTCCATTACAAAACATATCATTGATCTATATCAAAAGTGTGACGGGCTGCTGATAGAGTCAAATCACGATGAAGATATGTTGGCTAATGGTTCTTACCCATTAGTTTTAAAAAAAAGGGTTGGAGGCGCATGGGGCCACTTAAATAACAAGCAAATGTTACATTTTTTAAAAAAAATACAAATATCACAAATACAACAATTAGTTATTGGTCATATAAGTGAAAATAATAATAGTATTGCTCTAGTAAAAGATGCCATTTCTGAAATATCTAGTCAGCTGTCATCTGTTTCCTATGCAACCCAAAATGAGGGTTTTCAATGGAAAGAATTAAAGAATTAAAGAATCATGTGCTAGTGACTTTTAGCAGTCTCAAGCAGGTTATAACTGTTTGTTTTTTTTATTTTCTTTGAGTGGTTTTCCACAATTACATATTTTGCCCCACCTATTATTTTTTAAAACTCTCCTAAGTCATTGATTTATGAATTTAATTTACTAAGTTATTGATTATAAACATATTTTTTAGTTGATTAAAAATTAACCAATTTAAGCTAACCTCCCAAAGTAAGTGGATTTCATTGATTTTTTTTGAAGTAATGCACAAAGTTATCCACAGATTTTGTGGGTAACTTTAAGTAAAAAAAAGGATAGAATTAATTTCTATTTAATGATTATTTTTTTTGTTGCTAATAATTTGTCATGGTGTGTGACTGCTAAATATTACTAATTATATTTGAAGCTAAATCATGGTATCTTGCAATGAACGGCGAACAGCGATCTGCCCTATAAAAAGTTATAGCACTTATACACGATGACGTAGGTCCGATAGCACAAATTCAAAAGATGATTTTCTAATGTGCAAACGATTAGTACCTTTATGCGTAACGTATATGGATGGATATAAAGTATCTGCCTCATTACTTGCCTCTAAGCTTGAACTACCGTTGTTATCGTATAAAAACGCTAATAGTAATCAACAGGGCTCAATATTGTTAGTGAGCGATTGTGGTTTAGCAATTCACCAGCTTGAGAAAAGTACGCCTGGACCAATCAGCTTTGATTTTATTGGCAGTTCAGTTAATCATCGACGTCTTTATGGTGGCGGAATAAACCAAGATCTTGTTAAAGCAATCGGGATAAGGAGTATGAATCAACAACTCTTCGTATTAGATTTAATGGCTGGTTTGGGGCGCGATGGTTTTATTTTGGCCTCATTAGGCTCCACAGTATTAATGCTTGAGCGAAATAAAATAGTAGCTGCTTTACTTGCTGATGGGCTCGATAGAGCTAGAAACATTAAATCTAACCACGGTATAGATTTTAAAAAAATTCTGAATCGTATATCTCTTTTAACTGTTGATGCAAAAGATTACTTAAATAAACTAGATGACACAAGTAAACCAGATGTTATCTATCTCGATCCTATGTTTCCTTCTCGAGAGAAATCAAGCAAGGTGAAAAAAGAGATGCAGTTGCTTCATCAGCTAGTTGGACTAGATGGTGATGCGGGACAAATTCTTTCTATTGCAAGGAAAAAGGCAAAGTATCGTGTCGTAGTTAAGAGACCAGCCCGCGGCAAATTTTTAGGTGATCAGGAACCTGGCTATTCCCTGAAAGGAAAATCAACTAGATATGATATTTATCCACTTAAAAAAATTCCAACAGAATTTATTAGATAAATCGCTTTGGCTTAGTTTTAGGTAAGTAGCTTCTCAATTACTCTCCTATATATGTTACTTAAACAGTCTAGACCCTTGATACTGGTGCATTCATCAACTTTATGAATAGTAGCATTTACAGGTCCTAGCTCAACAACTTGGCTTCCGTAGGGTGCAATAAAGCGACCATCTGAGGTCCCACCCGCTGTAGATAGTTCAGCTTCTATACCTGCCACCTCAAAGACACTTTCTTTTACTGATTTTATGAGCTCTCCTTGAGTTGTAATAAACGGCTTGCCGCTCAATACCCATGAAATTTTATAGTCTATATGATTTTTTCGGAGTATATTTTCCGTCCTAGTTTTTATTTCTTCTTCTGTAATTTCAGTTGAATAACGAAAGTTAAACAGTATTTTAACTTCACCCGGGATAACGTTAGTCGCACCTGTACCACTATTAATATTTGATATTTGAAAGCTTGTAGCAGGAAAAAATTTATTTCCTTTATCCCAGCATTCGTTAGTTAGATCAGACAAGATTGGAGCAATTTTATGGATAGGATTGTCTGCTATTTGCGGGTAAGCAACATGCCCCTGAATACCCTTAATAATTAATTCACCACCAAGTGACCCTCTACGTCCGTTTTTTATAATATCTCCAACTATTTTTGTGCTTGATGGCTCACCTACTAAGCACCATTCAGGAATTTCATTATGCTCTTTTAGCCACTCGACTACTTTAACAGTTCCATTTACGGCTGGACCTTCCTCATCGCTAGTTACAAGAAAGGCAATTCTCCCTTTGTGATCAGGGTTTTCTAATATAAATTTTTCTGTTGCAGTGATCATTGCAGCCAGCGACCCCTTCATGTCTGCAGCCCCACGACCATATAGATAATCTCCATCTATTACACCCTGAAATGGTGGGTGCGCCCAGTTGTTTTTGTCACCTGTCGGTACTACATCTGTGTGGCCAGCGAAGCAAAGTATAGGGCCGCTATCACCATGCACTGCCCAGAAATTTTTGACGCCACCATGAGGAAGACTTTGAATACTAAAACCAGCAGACCTTAGACGACCAATCATTACTTTTTGGCATCCAGCGTCCTCAGGTGTTACAGACTTCATTCTTATAAGCTCACAAGCTAATTTTGTAGTTTGAGACATAAGAGACGATTTAATATCCATAGGCTTGGGCCTTAAATTTTTCGTAGATTAAATGATAATCTTTATAAATGGTTCTTTTAATTAGTATTATGTAGGACCTTGTTCAGTTCTACAGCAGTATTGTTAGTGAGGCATTCTACAGCTCCAGTTTCGGAGTTTCGCCTAAACAAAAGATCATCTTTGTCAGCCAAATCACGAGCTTTAATTTGTGTTACCGGCTTGTTGCAATCATCAAGTAGTGTGACTTTTGTCCCTGCGGTAATATATAGTCCAGCCTCAATTGTACAGCGATTACCTAGCGGGATGCCAAGTCCAGAATTGGCACCTAATAAGCATTGACTACCAATAGTTATAGTAATTTGCCCTCCACCTGACAGGGTCCCCATAGTTGAGCTTCCTCCGCCAAGATCAGAACCTTCTCTTATAAATACACCCTGAGATATTCGCCCTTCAATCATACCTGTGCTTTCTGTGCCAGCATTAAAGTTTACAAAACCTTCATGCATAATAGTAGTTCCTTCTCCAATATAAGCACCTAGACGCACTCTTGCTGTATCTGCTATTCGGACACCTAAAGGAACAACGTAGTCAACCATTTTTGGAAACTTATCTACACTGTCCACTAGTAATACTGAATTTTTTAGACGTGCTTCCAATTGGCGATCAGCAAGTTCGGCTATATCTATAGCGCCCTCATTCGTCCATGCGATATTTCGAAGTATTCCAAATATACCGCTGAGATTTATATTATTTGGTTTTATGAGTCTATGTGAAAGCAGATGAAGTTTCAGATAACCTTCTTGGACACAGGTTGGTGCACTGTCCTTTTCTAATATGGTAATTGAAGCTGGCTTTGAAGAATGCTTAAATTTTTTTGATAACAAAGATAGTTGGAGCTCCCCTGAATCCAAAAATGCACAAGAAAGATTTTCTAATACTGCTTCATTAAGGTTTACAGAGCAATTTCCACCATCGTAATCAAGAATTTTTTTTAGAATTTCTACCACATTACCAGAAGGGTTAAGTATTGGTTGTGGGTAAAAAATTTCGAGCCAATCGCCTTTTTTGTTTTGTGTTCCAACACCCAAACCAAAGCTAAATATATTTGTCATTTTTTTATTTCCCAGATGAAAATTATTTAGTTATATTAAATTTTAGAAGAAAAAATTATTGCGTATTTGTCCTTCGTAAATCCAACATGAATGACACCATCAATTTCTAGCACTGGCCTCTTGATCATTGTTGGCCATTCTAGCAGTAGATCTATGCTTTTGAGTTCCGAAACTTTTTCTTGAGCTTCTGCAGGAAGCTTTCTCCACGTTGCACTTTTTTTATTAAGAATAGTTTCAAATTTAGCTGAGGCCAACCATTTTTCTAGCATTTTTTTGCTAAGACCATCACTTCGTATGTCATAAAAAAAATGGGGTATATCATGTTGTTGAAGCCATTTAATAGCTTTACCTACTGTGTCGCAATTTTTTATGCCATACATTACGATTTTTTTCATATTACTGTCAGCTAAGAACTCTAATAATCGTTAAATTATAGTTTGATAGTAAAACAGTTACCAAAAAAATTCTTAATTGATTGATAATTTACTATAAAAAGTAGGTAAAGTTGGCTAAAAACACTCTAAAGATTAAGCCTTTTTAGTTTTTAATGGTTTTTTTCTATTTGGGTATAATGTTGAGCAGATCTGACAAACGGTTCCGTCGCAATTCCAAGCCGAACAAAACTCTCTACCAAAATAGATGAATTGAAGATGGAGAGCACTCCAGCTAGATTTAGGAAAAATTGATCGCAAGTCCCTCTCAGTTTCATCAACATTTTTTCCAGCTGTCAGACCCCATCTTTGAGCCAAACGATGTATATGTGTATCAACGGGGAATGCAGGATGACCAAAACCTTGTGAGATAACAACACTGGCTGTTTTATGACCTACCCCAGGGAGAGTCTCTAATGATTTAAGGTCGTCTGGAACTTCACTACTGAACTTACGTACCAAAATATTTGATAGTTCATAAATAGCTTTAGATTTTTTTGGAGCCAGACCGCATGGACGAATAATATTATATATAGCTTGAACTGAAACATTAGACATATCTTTTGGGTTGTCTGCCAGCTCAAAAAGTTTTGGTGTAACTTGATTTACACGAGAGTCAGTACATTGTGCAGATAAAAGCACAGCAATAAGCAAACTATACACATCTTTATGAACTAACGGGATGGGGGGAGGCGGATAAATTTCATTTAGTTTATCGAGGATATAGACCGCCCTCTGTTTCTTAAACATAGTTACTAAAAGCCAGAAGATATGATTAGTTGTTTTATTCTTTCTGCTGCTTGTTTGCATTCTTCAAGCGGTGCTACCAGTGCCATTCTTATGTAATTTTCGCCCGGATTAGGTTTATCTGAAGACCTTCCAAGATAGCGTCCAGGTAATGCAGTAACATTTTTTTTAGAGAACAGATCTTTACAAAAAACTTCATCGTTACCCATTTTAGCAGGTAGTATATTGGCCCAAAGATAAAATCCAGCATCTGGTATATTCAAGGGTAGGGTATCACCCAAAATCTCCCTAAAAATTTCAAACTTTTGACGATATTGTGCCCGATTTTCTTTCACATGTTTTTCGTCGTTCCAGGCAGAAATACTAGCTAGCTGAGTAACTAAAGGCATAGCGGAACCATGATATGTTCGGTAACGCAAAAATAGTTCTAGGATATCAGCATCTCCTGCGACAAAACCCGACCTTAGCCCCGGAAGGTTGGAACGTTTGGATAGGCTATGGAAAACTACACAGCGATGATAGTTGTGGCGCTGCATTTTAGCACATACCTGTAATAGTCCTGGAGGAGGATTTTTTTCATCATAGTATATTTCTGAATAACATTCGTCACTAGCTATAATAAAATCATACTGGTCGGCAAGCTCTATCAGCTCCTGCATCGCCTTAGAGCTTAAAACAGCACCGCTTGGATTACCTGGCGAGCAAATGTAGATTAGCTGACATGCACTCCAAATTTTTTCTGGAATAGAACTAAAGTCTATCAAAAATTTACTTTCTTCATTGCAGTCAAGAAAAAATATGTTTGCTCCAGACAGAAGAGCTGCACCTTCATATATTTGATAAAATGGGTTAGGCATCAAAATAAGAGGATCTTTTGCTCTATCAATACTTGCTTGCGCAAAAGAAAAAAGGGCCTCTCGGGTTCCGTTTACTGGTAAAATTTGAGTTTCTGCATCTATATGATCTAATATGAAGCGTTTCTCTAGCCAATTTGCAATCGTCCTTCTAAATTCTAAGGTTCCCTTTGTGCTTGGATACTTGCCTAACTTGTCCATTGAAGAAGCAATTGTTTGAGCAACGAAGCTGGGCGATTGATGCTTTGGTTCTCCAATCGATAAAGGAATATGTGAAAGCGCTTTTGGTGGCACAACTCCGGATAAAAGCTCCGAAAGTCTTTCGAAGGGATATTGTTGGAGTCTTTTAAGATCACTGTTCATAGTAGCTCTATTTTCACTAGGCCCGTTCACTGCCACAGGTTCATTTTTTGAAGAGGATTACCTTTCACTTGATTCATTACTCGAGCATCAGTCTTATTGCAAATATCTTCATGTATTTGCCTACAAATCTCATCATCACTTAAAGGGTTGTAATTAGTATCTACGACTTGAAAAACATCTTCAACACGTTCTCCTAGGGTTGAAATTTTTGCGTTAATAAGCCGTAGTTTAAATTTTAGAAAAATATGACTTAGATGCAAAAGCAAACCAGGTCGATCAGGGGTAAATACCTCAATTACTGTACACATTTTAACAAGATCACTACTGATAATTACTTCGGTAATTGTACTAAACTGCTTGAGATTCTGAGAAATTCTTCGACTCACCTCTAAAATAGATTGACTAGTATTTTGAAAAGCCTTGTTTAGAGATACTTCAATTTGAGAAATGATTTTTTTTTGGCCTCCAAATGGTGAGCCTGCTTCATTAACCACATAAAAGATATCGAAAGTAGTTTCCCTTATATTTTTGTACATAGTTGACCGAAGACTAGTGTATAAACTTGCATCTAGTATTCTGAGCTGAAGATTATCAAGTGTCGCTGCGATTATAGGAAATACTTTATACAAACCATTAGTGCTTATGAATATTTGTGTAGCAACAGGATCTCCTGGGCCTTTATCTTGAATCAAAACCACTGGCTTAGACTTATCCATACTGTTTGCTATGGCTTGAGTATATCTTGCAATGTCAGTAGCACTTTCTCTAAGAAAAAATTCATCATCCAGATCACCCCATACTTTAATGATATCGATATTATTTTCAGATTTTTCTTTAATTATTGTAATAGCGGCATCTTTAGTATTTTGTACCCAACTTTCTCGACTCTCTGGATTTTCGAGGCCACGACCCAGAGCTCTTTTTGTTTCAATATAAAGCTGCCGCATAAGCGATGCTTTCCAGCTATTCCATAGGTTTGGATTTGTGGCAATGATATCGGCAACAGTTAATACTAGTAAATAGTCTAGCCTTACCTTGGTGCCAATTAATTTAGCAAATTTATAGATAATATCTGGATCAGAAATGTCATCTCTTTGAGATGTACTAGACATTAAAAGATGATTTTCCACAAGCCATACAACTAAGCTTATCTCAGCCTCTGACATATCATGGCGTTTACAAAAATTAGCAGCATCTTTGGCGCCTAATATAGAGTGATCGCCCCCTCGACCTTTGCCAATATCGTGATAAAGTCCAGCTATAAAAGCTAGCTCTGGCTTGGGTAAATTTTTATAGACATACGCCGTCATTGGAAACTTATGACTCTCCTCTGGCTTATTAAAGGTCCTCATATTTTTGATCAATTGAAGTGTATGGGCGTCTACAGGGTACTGGTGAAAAAGATCATGTTGAGTTTGCCCAATAATTTCTCCAAATTCGGGCAAGTATCTCCCAAGTATCCCATACCTCGTCATACGTTGAAGCTGGGTAGTCATTTTAAAAGGTGACCGTAGTAACCTTAAAAATAGTGCCTTATTAACGGATGAATTACGAAAAGCGGGATCAATTAGTTTACGATATTGGCGAATTTGACGGATGGTAGTTGCGCGAATACCTAAAATATTTTTATTTTCTGCTATAAGACAAAATATTTCTAGTAGGGCTGATGGGTCGGTCACAAAAATACGATTATGTGTAGTTTCAATATGTCTATTTTTAACAACAAAACGCTTATTCAAGAAAATTTTATTACCAATTTTATTGTTGTGAAAAATTACTTCATCGAAACATTGAAATAAAGTGTCGTTGAGTTCTCGTATTGATAGAACTACTTGATAATAGTGCTGCATAAACTGCTCTACACCTAATCGCTTTTCCCCATCTTTATAACCAAACATTTTAGATATTTTTCGTTGATATTCAAACAAAAGGCGCTCTTCTGGCCTCTCTGCTATTAAGTGTAAGGCGTAGCGAACCTTCCAAAGAAAAGCTTCATTTCGCTTAAGTTGAAGATATTCTTCTGGGGTAATAACATTGTCGCCAATTAGTTCTTCTAGAGATTCGACACCAAAATGGCGCTTAGCAACCCAGCTTATTATTTGGATGTCTCTCAGGCCGCCGGGCGCTTCTTTAACGTTTGGTTCAAGATTATATTCGGTATTACCGTGTCTTTTGTGACGCTTAGCTTGTTCTAGAAGCTTAGCTTTAAAAAAATCACTAGATGACCAAATTTTAAAAGGCCACAATCTGCTTGCACTAGTCTTTCGCAGCAATTTTTTTCTGATGTCATCTTCACCGCGTATTATTCTCGTTTCCATCAAATTAGTTGCTATAGATAGATCTTTTTTTGCAACCGTGACACATTGTGAAATTGAGCGGACGCTATGTCCTATTTTTAACTCTATATCCCATAAAAAAGCTAGGAAACGCCCAATATCTTCTTTATAAAGTTCCGGATTATCTGAATCGATTAGAATTAATAAATCAATGTCAGACTGTGGATGCAACTCTCCTCGCCCATACCCACCTACGGCTACAAGAGCTATTTTCTTACCCCATTCGAATTTGTCCCACGCGTATGAAAGAATTAAGTCAATAAAATATGCTTTCTCTGCCAGCAATACCGACGTTTGTTCGCCAGCCTTAAATTTTTTATGCAGCTCACTGCTAGCATTACGTATAGCACTCTTAAAAACTTGGGTATGATCTTTTTTTTCGAGGTCGATAATAAAGTTCTGTTCATTAAGAAAATTAGATTTTTTTTTGGAAGATTCAGTCTTGTTATCCATTAAAAGATTTCTTCACTTCGAGCTGTTAAAACCTCTACCCCATTACTAGTGACCGCTAAAGTATGCTCCCATTGAGCAGATAGTCTTCCATCAAGTGTCTCTACAGTCCAGCCATCTTTTTTTACTTTAGTATTATGTTTTCCAGCATTAATCATAGGCTCTATTGTAAAAGTCATACCTTCTTGAAGCACGAAACCAGTATTTGGTCGACCAAAATGGAGTATTTGTGGGTCCTGATGAAATTCGGTACTTATACCATGCCCGCAATAGTCTCTAACGACACTATAATGGTTACTTTCAACGTATTTTTGAATGACGTAGCCTATATCTCCAAGACGAGTTCCTGGCTTTACGATGGCTATAGCTCTATAAAGACTCTCTTGGCAAACAGCGACTAACCTTTTTGCGTGATCAGCTGGGGTGCCTACGAAAAACATTTTGCTAGTATCTCCAAAATACCCATCTTTAATTACAGTGATATCTAAATTAACAATGTCGCCATCCTTGAGAATTTTCTTTTTAGTAGGTATCCCGTGGCAAACGACATGATTCACTGACGAGCATATAGATTTAGGAAAACCTTTATAATTTAGTGGAGCCGGAATAGCTTTCTGAATATCAACTATATAATTATGACAAAGTGTATCCAGCTCTTCAGTTGATGTGCCACAAATAACATAAGGTTCTATCATTTCAAGAACTTCAGCAGCCAGCTTACCCGCAATACGCATTTTTTTTAGCTCATCGGGACCTTGGATATGTACAGACATGATATTTTCCGAAAAAATAATTGTTTCTCCTAGTATATAGGATTGTAGTTTCTAATAGAATATTTAGAGATGTAATGAAACTAAGGCGGTAACTAGTAGATTTATTTTTCTATACGCTAGTCCGGCAATCAGAATATAAACCTATATGTGCTTCAATGTTCGACCTTTATGCTTGTTTTCGTTCACAAATTACCTAAATTATGTTATAAAGCAAACCGCTAAAGCCTCTAGCTGAAGCTAACGATACACATATATCGACACACCTTTCAGGGTGCCCGTCTTGTAACGGGTTGAATGGTGGGATATATGGAAGATTAACCCTAACTCAAGGAAATATTATGTCGACTGTAAGCATGAAAGAAATGTTGCAAGCTGGTGTTCATTTTGGCCATCAGACTCGCTACTGGAACCCAAAAATGGATAAATTTATTTTTGGGGCTCGCAATAAAATTCATATTCTTAATCTGGATCATACTGTTCCAGTATTCAACGAAGTGTTAGAAATCGTGCGTAAAATAGGTGCAAATAACAACAAAGTTTTATTTGTTGGCACAAAGAGAGCTGCACAAACTGTAATAGCAGAGAATGCTGCTCGAGCAGGTATGCCTTTTGTCAGTCACCGTTGGCTAGGAGGAATGTTAACTAACTACAAAACAATACGCGCTTCTATAAAACGTTTTCGCGATCTTGAAGCACAAAGTCAAGACGGAACTTTTGATAGGCTGACAAAAAAAGAAGCCTTGATGAGAACTCGATTGATGACAAAATTAAATAATTCTATTGGCGGCATAAAGGATATGGGTGGATTGCCAGATATGTTATTTGTAGTAGATGTTGATTATGAACGTATTGCTATTCAAGAAGCTAACAAGCTTGGAATACCAGTTATCGGTATTGTCGATACTAATAGCAATCCCGACGGTATCGATTATGTGATACCAGGTAACGATGATGCGACCCGTGCAATCAAGTTGTTCTGCTCAGCAATTGCTGACTCAATCTTAGAAGGTAAGGCAGAGGCTAATTCAGTTGTAGCTAAGGATGAATTTGTCGAACTAAAAGAAACAGCTGAAGCAAAAGAAACAGCTAAGACAGAAGTACCTGTTGAAGCAAAAGAAACAGCTAAGACAGAAGTACCTGTTGAAGTAAAAGAAACAGCTAAGACAGAAGCACCTGTTGAAGTAAAAGAAACAACTAAAGCAAAAGCACCTGTTGAAGTAAAAGAAACAACTAAAGCAAAAGCACCTGCTAAAGCAAAAGCACCTGCTAAAGCAAAAGCACCTGC
>CAZSMR010000017.1:0-12060 GCA_964608185.1 uncultured Porticoccus sp.
TCATTAATAGAATCCTTTACAACCTATAAACTTAATTAATTTATCAGAATTCTGCTTTGTAAATAATTTTAGATCTTGTTCTAAAAAATGTATCTATTTTAGGAATTTACTCTACTTATAGCAAAAATTATCAATTAATTTAATAAAAATCGAAATTTTACTTGAAAAAAAATCCTTATAGCACTATAAACCGTCGTCTAAAAATTTAACGAGTGCAAACTCATGCCAAATAAAGCAAAACAAATAGCAGTTAATCCACTTCATGGTATCGCTCCTTATATTCAAAAAAAAGGTGAGGAGTACATGAATGAAAAACAAGGAGTGCATTTCAAAAGTATTTTGAGTGAGTGGAAAAAAGAATTAATGGAAGAAGTTGATCGCACAGTAACTCATATGAAAGATGAAGCTGCCAATTTTCCAGATCCTGCTGATAGGGCCACCCAAGAGGAGGAATTCAGCTTAGAACTAAGAACGCGAGATCGAGAAAGAAAGCTAATAAAAAAAATTGATGCGACGGTTGAGCGTATCAAAGAAAGAGATTACGGTTTTTGTGACCAATGTGGAGTAGAAATAGGGATTCGCAGGCTAGAGGCGAGACCTACTGCAAACTTATGTGTTGACTGCAAAACTCTCGACGAAATCAAGGAAAAACAATTAACCGGTGGTTAATTGTTTGATAGAGCTTGTCACAGTCTTATACTGAAGGTATGAAAGAAAATATTTCCGATCCCTGCACTCTAAAATATATAGGAAGATTTGCCCCTTCTCCTACCGGACCACTTCATTTCGGATCATTAGTAACTGCGATAGCAAGCTATTTAGATGCAAAAGCGAATAATGGATTATGGTTAGTTAGAATTGATGATATAGATCCCCCACGAGAACCAAAAGGCTCATCTGATAAGATTTTACAACAGCTCGAAGAGCACGGGTTATATTGGGATAATGAAGTTTTATATCAAAGTCAACGCAGCGAAGCGTATCTATCTGCAATCAAAAAACTAGAAGAGAATGATGTAATTTTTTCTTGTCATTGCAGTAGAAAACAGTTTCAGGAAGAGGCTGCTGTCCATAACTACCCTTGTCAATCAGATAACCCGTCCACATTGTCTTCCTTGAGATTAAGAGTAAAAGATAACAAGTTGATTGAGTTCTATGATTTAATCCAAGGGTATCAAAATCAATCAATAAAAGAACATGTCGGAGATATAGTACTTTACCGAAAAGAAAAATTATTTTCTTATCAACTAGCCGTAGTTGTTGATGATGCGTTTCAGGGGGTAACTAATATTATTCGCGGAAGTGACTTGCTGAGTGTGACGCCCAGGCAAATATACTTGCAAAAGTTATTGGGACTACGAACACCATTTTATGGTCATATTCCAGTAGTAGTAACCAAAAATGGCGATAAACTTAGTAAGCAAAATCTAAATGCAGCCTCACTGGACACCCAATCTGTCCAAAAAAATCTTATTACTGCAATTAACTGGCTTGGGTTAATAGTGCCTGATAAGTTTCTTAAGCGTAACAACCCTGATGAGTTGATAAAATGGGCGATTGATAAATGGAACATAGACGCGGTTCCTTGTGTAATGGAAAATAGTACATCTTCAAAATTTTACAAAGCATAAAAGTTTTTTCTAAGCCACTATGCTAAAGTCTAGCTAAAGTATTTTTAATAAACCCATTGGAAAAAAATGATTATGGCAGCTCGTGCCTATCACGCTTGCCGGATTACACATATGACCACCACAAAATGCTGAAAAAAATTTCAAAAATTTTTAAACGTGTCTCCTCAAAAATAATGGCTGAGCCGAATATAATCGGCTCAAATAGCCATTCTCTTTCCCCCAAAAAAATAAGTTCTGGGGCCATAAAAGTTGTAGAAAAGTTACAACTAAACGGCTATCAATCCTACTTGGTTGGCGGCTGTGTACGTGACTTATTAATGGACGTCAAACCAAAAGATTTTGATGTAGCGACAAACGCCACACCAGAACAAGTTAAGGAACTATTTAACCGCTCTCGGATTATAGGCCGTCGATTTCAAATTGTTCATGTTAGAGTAGGCTCTGAAATAATAGAAGTAACAACATTTCGTGCTCAACATACAGACAAAAAAAATGGGCCAAATAAATCTCAGCGCTCATCTAAAGGGATGCTACTTCGAGATAATACTTTTGGATCTGTTGAAGAAGATGCAATTCGCCGAGACTTTACCATGAATGCTCTTTATTACTGTCCTAAGAAAAATAGCATATCCGATTATGTAGATGGTCTAGCAGATATTAATAACCGAATAATACGAATTATTGGGGAGCCTTTACAACGTTACAGAGAGGACCCTGTAAGGATCCTCAGAGCAATTCGTTTTTCTGTTAAACTCGGTTTTTCAATTGAAATTGGCTCCTCTATCGCTATTAACAAATCCCGCCTTTTGCTAGCTGATATTTCACCAGCAAGGCTATTTGATGAGGTTCTGAAACTTTTTATGAACGGCTATGCTCTAGCAACTTTTGTTGCACTTCGTGAATATGGCATATTTGAAATTTTATTCCCAGCTACAGAAAAAGCTTTAACTAATGACTCAACTTATTATCTACAATTTATTGAGCAGGCATTAATTAATACAGATAAACGTATCCGAAAAAGGCAGCGAGTTACGCCAGCATTTTTATTTGCAGCGCTGTTGTGGCCCGCTCTGAAAGAAAGAGAAAAAAAATCTCTTCAACCAAAGAAAATCAGCGTTTTTTCTCTGCATGCCGATGCAGAGAAATTAATAGTGAGCCAATCTAAAATATTGGCTATACCGCGTCGCTTCTCTTTACCGATGCGTGAAATATGGGAGCTACAGTTGCGACTACCACGTCGTGCTGGAAACCAAGCCTTCAAAGTGCTTGACAATAAGCGTTTCCGAGCAGGCTATGATTTTCTATTATTAAGAGAAGATTCTGGTGAGATTGAATCAGACTTAGGACCATGGTGGACAGTTTTTCAGGATGTGGACGAACCCACCCAGAGAGAAATGGTTAACAAAATTGAAACATCTCGACAGAAGACACCCAAAAAAATCTCTTCAAAAAATAACTCATGAATGAAGTTGCATATATCTCAATTGGCAGCAATTTAAATAATCCACGTCATCAAGTTAAAAGCGCTATTGAAAAATTTAAATCAGCTAAAAACATGACCATTGAAGGTATATCCAGCTGGTATCGCAGCTTGCCTATGGGGCCCAAAAATCAGCCAAGCTATATCAATGGTGTCATTAAAATATCTACTAAACTGAGTCCAAAGGAACTACTTGTAACGCTACAAAAAATTGAAAAAACGCACGGTAGAGTTAGAACACAGCGCTGGGGGCCGCGCTCTCTTGACTTAGATATTCTGTTGTATGGATCTCTAACTATAAATGTAGATAACTTAATAATACCCCACCCGGGCTTAAAAATAAGGAACTTTGTATTACTTCCATTAGCAGATATAGCGCCTAGATTGGTTCTTCCAGATGGAAGTAGTTTAGATTCACTATTGGAAAATTGCTCGTTAAAAGGTATCGTTCCCATTTTGTTAGGAGATATGAGTGAAAAAAATAGTTGAGGAAAATAGTTCGACTACTAACAGGAATCAACCCCCACAATTTATTGTTGTAGAAGGGCCTATTGGTGTTGGAAAAACAACCCTAGCAAAAAGGCTGGCTGATACCTTTAGATGTAAAACACTTTTAGAGCAGCCAGAGGAAAATCCATTTTTAGAGCGGTTTTACCAAGACCAAAAAACTGGCGCTTTACCTACTCAGCTATATTTCTTATTCCAACGCGCACAAAAAATTCAAGAAATACGTCAAGGCGATATGTTCCAAAAAATTCAAGTAGCAGATTTTTTAATGGAAAAGGATCAACTATTTGCCCAGACCACTCTCGATAGTGAAGAGCTAAAACTTTACCAAACTGTTTACAAGCAGCTTATTCTAGATACACCGAAACCCGATCTAGTTATTTATCTTCAGGCACCTACAGACATTCTTTTAAGTCGTGTTCAAAGACGTGGGATTAAGTATGAGCAGTCTATAAATGGCGATTATTTACGTAGATTAAACGAAGCTTATACTGACTTTTTTTACTATTATGATAATGCTCCGCTATTAATAGTAAATGCTACAGAAATTGATCTTGCTAATAGCGAGCAGGACTACCAAGGATTGCTTGATTGTATGTTGAATATTGTATCAGGTCGTCACTACTACAATTCTGGTGCATCTATATAATGGTTTTATTAAGTAAAAAATAGGGTACTAACATGGCTATTGTCACCTTAAACAGCTTACGTGAACAAAAACAATGTGGAGAAAAATTCCCTGTAGTTACTGCCTATGACTCTTCATTTTCAAAATTGATTGAAAATGCAGGGATTAGAGTAATATTGGTGGGAGATTCACTTGGAAATGTGATTCAGGGTCATAGCACCACTATCCCCACAACAATGAATGATATGATTTATCATACTAAATCTGTACGTCGCGGAAGTAGTGAATCGCTTGTAATTACCGACCTTCCATTCATGGCCTACTCTTGTGAAAAAAAATCATTAGATAATTCAGCATTACTTATTCAAGCTGGAGCCAACGTGGTAAAACTTGAAGGTGGATCATGGCTCTGTAAAACAGTCAAGATGCTTAGTGAGCGGGGAATTGCTGTTTGCGGGCACCTAGGACTTACACCGCAATCGGTACATAAGTTGAGTGGCAATAAAGTTCAAGGTCGAAGTAAAGAAAGTGCAGAAAGAATTTATCAAGATGCTCTACTATTGGAAGCAGCTGGAATCGATTTGTTAGTGTTAGAGTGCGTCCCTACTTCGTTAGCTAAAAAGATAACTAAAGCAGTCAAAATACCAGTTGTTGGTATCGGTGCAGGTGCTGATACTGACGGGCAAGTTCTAGTTATCTACGATATGCTCGGACTATCTTCACGCATACCTAGCTTTTCTAAAAACTTTTTAAAGGACACTGGAGATATAGAAGGTGCTCTTAAGTCCTATGCGAAACAGGTTAAATCGAAGGAATTTCCTTCTTTAAAACATAGTTTTTCACAGGATTAATTCCATTAAAAGTTCCATAAAAATCTAACTAGATTTTTATCATCGATGCTGACTTATTATTTTCTTGTTTCCAAACATCTTCTTTTTTCATCACAGCAAAAAAATTTTTAGAATCTAAAAAATTATTTAACCAGCGACGTAAGTTTAAATATGGACTAGCTTCAAACCATACTTTATCGACAAGAGAAAATTGTCTAATAAATGGAAATATTGCTACGTCAGCTAAACTTATAGAATCCCCCAATAAGTAATTAGATGCTATTAATTTTTTTTCCAAAGAAATTAAGTAGATTTCTGCTTGCGATCGATAATATTCCATAGAGTTTTCAGGATAGCGATTTGAATATTTATATCGATCTAAAGAGTCCTTAAATAGAGTATCATTTTTTTTAATAAGATCGTCTATTTCTGGAGATTTAGCTGGGGTGTACCAACTATCTGGATCATTTCTTTTTAACGCCCAGCGCATAATATCGTAGCTTTCATCCAACACTGTTCCATCTAAAGAAATTAATAGAGGTACGGTACCTTTTAAAGACAAATCCAACATCGCAGTAGGTTTATTTTTTAATAAAATTTCTCTTAATTCAACATTTATGCCCGCATAAAATAAGACCATTCTTGCTCTTATTGCATATGGACAGCGACGAAAAGAATATAAGACAGGTAGCATAAAATATTCATCCACTAAGATAATCGATCATAAAAACTACATATTGATTATACTTTTTTATCTATAAAATACTGTAAACTTAATTATGGAATTTTTAGATAAAATTGAAGTTGAACCTAAAAAAATAGCTAACTCGACCGTCATATGTCTGCATGGTTTAGGAGCCAATGGAGCTGATTTTAAGCCGATGATTTCAGAGTTAAAACTTCCTAAAACCAGCCAAATACGGTTCATTTTACCTAGTGCGCCAAAAATTCCAGTTACTATAAACGGCGGCCTCTTTATGCCAGCTTGGTATGATATACAAGAAATGTCCCTTGAAAGAAAAATCAATGAAGCGCAACTACAAAAGTCTGCTGCTAGCATCCATGCTTTAATCAATAAAGAACTAAAAAGGGGTATTGATAGCAAAAATATAATTATCGCTGGATTTTCACAAGGTGGCGCTGTTGCTCTGCATGCAGGGCTTACTTACCCTAAACGTTTGTCTGGGATTTTAGCAATGTCTACATATTTTGCTACAGCCAAATCAATCAACATTGCTTTAGCTAATAAAGATTTACCCATACAATTTTTTCATGGTATTTATGATTCTGTTATTCCAGAAACTCAAGCGAAGAACAGTGTGAAATCACTATTAAATCTAGGATTAAGTCCAAAATATCAATCTTTTTCAATGGACCATAGTCTTTGTCTAGAAGAAATATCAGCTATATCGGAATGGATACAAAGTTTAATAAAATAAAAATTTCAAGACTAGAAAAATTCTATCTAGTCACCCCATCGAGGAATAATATCTTGATTTATATCTAAATGATCAAGAATCCTAGCAACAACGAAATCAACTAAATCATTGATTGTTTCTGGATTATGATAGAAGCCAGGCATAGCCGGCAAGATAGTAACCCCTAATCGAGCTAGTTTTAGCATATT
Organism: uncultured Porticoccus sp.; assembly: GCA_964608185.1. Lineage (GTDB taxonomy): Bacteria > Pseudomonadota > Gammaproteobacteria > Pseudomonadales > Porticoccaceae > Porticoccus. The sequence goes on from CAZSMR010000017.1 coordinate 6,704, forward strand.
ATCTAAATGGATTTCTGATAGTGGAGTTTCTCTAGGTACAATTACTAGCTGACACTTTTCCTTTATAGCAACATCCGCAGCTCGTTCAATTAAATTATTGCTTGCTCCTGAGGCAACTGCAGATATAGTACCACCACTTGCGGGGCAGATTACCATTGATTGCGGTGCAGCAGATCCAGAAGCTACAGAAGAAAACCAATTTTTAGTAGTGTTTACTACAATCTGGCCAGGCTCTGCATCAAAATTTAGAGTAAGAAATTCCTCAAGTTCTTCGTCTGCTGGTAGATCTAAATCGGTTTCTGTTGCAACAACTACCCGTGCTGCATTGGAGATTAAAAACTGAACTTTAAGCCCTTTTTGAACTAAGCATTCAAGCAGCCTCAGCCCGTATTGAGCGCCGGATGCGCCTGTCATAGCTAATGTTATAGAACGCTGAAATTTAGACATTATAACTCCTTGATCAATGGCTCTTGATTGTTGCGGGATCTCTCTTTTATTTCATCTACTAACTTAGTATGAAACCCCTGGAAACTGCCATTACTCATCACAACAATATGAGTAAATCCATTTATGCTATCTAATGTTTTCTGAAGAAGTTGGTTAATATCGACAAAAATATGCGTTAGAGTAAGACTCTCACTCAAAGTATCCTCCATCGACCAGCCTATATCTTCGGGCTTATACCATAAAACCTCATCTGCTAAATTGACAGAATCAGCTATTTGATTCTTATTAGCGCCAGTTTTCATAGTATTTGAGCGAGGCTCAATGATAGCAACTATTTTCTGAGCACCAACTCTATTTCTGAGGCCTTTTAATGTAGCGGAAATAGCTGAAGGGTGGTGGGCAAAGTCGTCATATACAATTACATCGTCTATCTCAAGAATTTTTTCCATGCGCCGCTTGACACCCAAAAATTCACATAACGCTCTACAAGCTATTCGAGGATTAATGCCAACATGATTGGCTGCTGCAATTGCAGCTAATCCATTCCTTGCATTATGGTCACCAGTTTGCGTCCATGAAACAGTCCCTTGAGCTTCTCCATTATAGGTAACAGAAAATATTGAGCTATCACTACTGATTGAAGCTAAATTCCAATTGCCGCTTTCACCCATATATTCAAGCTCTGACCAACATCCTCTGTTAATTACTTCTCTTACATTAGAATCATTTGATGGTGAGATAATTAAGCCTTGGTTAGGCACGGTTCTAATAAAATGGTGAAATTGAACCTGGATAGCATTGATGTCCTCAAAAATATCTGCATGATCAAATTCTAAATTATTAAGTATAGCTGTACGAGGCCGATAGTGGACAAACTTAGAGCGTTTATCAAAAAAAGCGGTATCATATTCATCCGCCTCTACGACAAAAAATTTTGAATCTCCTGTACGCGCTGATATATTAAAATTATTGGGTATCCCTCCAATAAGAAAACCAGGCTTCATATCAGCATATTCAAGAATCCAGGCAAGCATACTAGAGGTTGAAGTTTTTCCATGGGTTCCAGCAACTGCTAGAGTCCATTTATCTTTAAGAAAGTAGTCATGCAACCATTGAGGGCCTGAAGTATAAGGCAGGTGATTTTCAAGCACATACTCTACTGCAGGGTTGCCCCGAGACAATGAGTTACCTATAATTACAATATCTGGAGAGGGCTTAAACTGCGAAAGATCATCATAACCTTCGATCAATTTAACATCTAATTTCTCTAGTTGTGTGCTCATCGGAGGATAAACGTTTGTATCACTCCCTGAAACTTGATGCCCTAAAGTTTTAGCCAGCTGTGCTAAAGAACCCATAAAAGTTCCACAGATTCCTAAAATATGAATATGCATTCTGTAACGTCTACCTATTTGATGATTTAAAAACTTATAGAGCAACATAACTGAATTTGAACATCATGCAAGCTTCGGTAAGTAAAAAAATACTACCTACATGAGCACAAATTACAACAATTGAGAATAAATCTCATAAAACATGCAACCTACCCCGACTTTAAAGTATCATTAGCCGCTCTTGGAAGATGGCTGAATAGTGAGCAAAAATATGTCCAATAACACTAAACAAAAGAAAAATGCTTTTTATGCCCAGTCGGGCGGAGTAACTGCAGTCATTAATGCCACAGCTTGTGGGTTAATTGAAGCTGCTCGAAAAAACTCAAATAAAATTGGTAATGTTTATGCTGGACGTAATGGAATTATAGGGGCTTTGAGAGAAGAGTTGATTGATACGAACCAAGAATCTCAGGATGCAATAGCTAGCTTAAGATTCTCTCCTTCAGGAGCTTTCGGGTCATGTCGTTATAAGCTCAAAGATTTTGAGGATAGTAAAGTCGAATATGAGCGGCTAATCGAAGTCTTTAAGGCACATAATATTGGATACTTTTTTTACAATGGTGGAGGAGATTCTGCTGATACCTGTCTTAAAGTTTCGCAAATATCACAACAAATGGGTTACCCTATTCAGGCCATACATATTCCCAAAACTGTAGATAATGACTTACCTTATACGGACAACTGTCCTGGTTTTGGTTCTGTGGCTAAATACATTGCAGTGTCAACAAAAGAAGCTAGCCTAGATGTCGCCTCAATGTGTGAATCCTCAACTAAGGTTTTTATCCTTGAGGTTATGGGCCGTCATGCAGGATGGATTGCAGCTGCAAGTGCACTTGCAGCAGAAAAAGCTGGTGATCCACCTCATATTATTTTGTTCCCTGAGGTTCCTTTTTCTCAACAAAATTTTCTAGATAAGGTTCAAAAAACAGTCTTAGAGTACGGCTATTGCGTTGTGGTTGCCTCAGAGGGTACAAAATATGCAGATGGTAAACTAATTTCAGGTTCAACGAATAAAGATGCATTTGGACACCATCAACTTGGAGGTGTAGCTCCATCGCTTGCTAGTATGGTCAAAAGCTCTTTGGGTTATAAATATCACTGGGCACTAGCGGATTATCTTCAGCGATCTGCTCGTCATATAGCTTCTGCTACAGATGTTGCTCAAGCGTACGCTGTGGGTCGTACTGCAGTAGAATACGCACTTGCAGGGAAAAATTCGGTCATGGTTACTATTGAACGAAAAAAAGGTATTAATTACTCCTGGGGTCTAGGAGAAGCAAATCTAACTGATATAGCAAATCAAGAAAAAAAGATGCCGAAAAATTATATCACTAATGATGGCTATGGAGTGACGCGAGAAGGAATTGACTACCTCTTACCTCTTATCCAAGGAGAGGACTACCCGCCCTATCATAATGGTGTGCCTGAATATAAAAAGCTGGCCAATATACCCGTAGAAAAAAAACTCGAAGAATCATATGAGATATAAAAATAATTATCCTATATTTAATCTAAATTAAATTCAAAATTACTACCTCTAAGCTAGGTAATATGTCTCTCGAGTTTTCTTGATTTTTTAACGGGTTTATTCTATTTTAATTACATAGAAAATATCAGTATGGTGCTCCACTCTTCCTTTCTGTCATAATGTATAAAAAATTATCAAACATTAAAGGAATTACCAGATGTCTAATCGGTTGCTAGCACTCTATGAAAAGTCAATTTTATTGCATCCAGTTGCTTCCATAGCATTTGTAATATTAGTTGCTATTACAATGGGCTTCGGTCTTCCAAATTTCAAGTTAGATGCTTCTGCAGATTCTTTAACTCTGGAAAATGATACCGCTCTTGCATATTATCGCGAATCACTTCAAAAGTATGGAAGCAGTGATTTTCTTGTAGTTACCTACACACCATATGCAGGCGATCTATTTGATGATAAATCTCTTCAAACTCTCGATGAGATGCACAAAGAATTAGAAAAAATAAATGGTGTAGCTAGCGTGATGTCCATGATGAATGTGCCATTATTGTATAGTCCAAAAATTACCGTATCCCAACTCAAAGACGCACCACGTACTCTATCTCTCCCAGATGTTGATAAAGATATGGTTCGTAAGGAGTTTCTAGAAAGTCCTATTTACAAGGATTTGATTCTCAGCAAAGATGGCCAAACTACAGCACTACTAGCCACAATGAAGTTGGATAAAAAATATTTATCTCTAGTCAATTCTCGAGATACTCTAAGAATTAAGCGTGATACTGAAGGCTTAGCTCCTGAAGAAATTATTGAACTAAAAAATATAAGTAAAGAATTTCTTGACTATCGGACTCTACGGGCAGTAGAAGAGCGTCGAAGAGTTGCAGAAATACGCGAAAAAATGTCTAAATATAAAGGCGATGCCCAAGTATTTCTGGGTGGTTCCAGCATGATAACAGCTGACATGGTTGACTTTATTAAAAGTGACTTGAATATTTTTGGTGCCGGCATACTATTATTTATAATTGCAACTCTGGCTGTAATTTTTAGGCAATTACGTTGGGTTGTTTTGCCTCTAGTAACCTGTGTTTTGTCTGTAGAAATAATACTTGGATATCTGAGCTGGATTGACTGGCGCCTAACTGTCATTTCTTCTAATTTTGTGGCACTACTCTTAATAATAACTCTAGCACTAACAATCCACTTAATAGTTCGCTATAGAGAACTATTAAGTGACGGGCCTGATAGAGATCAAATTGATCTAGTTCGCGATACAGTGCGGCATATGATTCTTCCTTGCATTTATACAGTTTTAACTACAGCGGTTGCATTTATCTCTTTGGTTGTGAGTGGTATTCGACCAGTTATTGATTTTGGTTGGATGATGACAATGGGCATTGTATTAGCGTTGTTCCTTGCGTTTATAATTATCCCCGCTGGAATGATGATACTGGGTAAAGCAAAAAACAGTGGCTCGGGAGATAACTCTGCGACTTTTACTCTACATTTCTCACGTTTTACAGAAAAATTTGGAGGCGTGGTGCTATCACTTGCATTAATAGCGGGGATCGCAAGTGCTTGGGGCATATCACAACTGCAAGTTGAAAACCGCTTCATAGACTACTTTCGATCCCATACAGAAATACATCAAGGGCTATTATTGATTGATAAAAAATTAGGCGGGACCACGCCTCTAGAGATTATTTTAAATGCTCCACCAAGCATAGATGATGGTTCTTTGAGTTTTGATGAAATAATGGCTTCGAGCGGAGAAGCCAGCTCTGCGGCAGCTGATGATCCATATGGAGACCCATTTGGCGGGGCCTATGAAAATAGTGGTGAAGAGGATAAGTCAGAAACCACTCCAGCATTCGACCCTTTTGCTGGAATGTATGAAGAAAACGATCAAGAAACTGCCACTGAAACCACTCCGGCATTCGATCCTTTTGCTGGAATGTATGAGGATGAAGAGCTAGCTGAATCAAATGATGCTTTTGCTGATAGTGACATTATTGGTGTTACGCAAGTGGATGTAG
>CAZSMR010000017.1:12160-24418 GCA_964608185.1 uncultured Porticoccus sp.
TCAAATGATGCTTTTGCTGATAGTGACATTATTGGTGTTACGCAAGTGGATGTAGTCGAAGATAGCTACTGGTTAACAAGTGCTGGTATAGAGGATATTCGAAAAATACATCTTTACTTAGAATCATTACCGGAGATCGGTAAGGTTAGCTCTTTGGTGACAGTTACTGATGTTGCATCGGACTTATCTGGGCACAAGTTAAACGACCTCGAACTAGCCTTTATGTCTTTAATGCTATCAAAAGAAAATGCTGAACTTCTTGTAAATCCCTATATAGACGAAAAAACCAATCAAACTCGAATCACTATGCGGGTGAATGAGACTCAGGGGGAGCTGAATCGACAAGAGCTTCTAAACAAAATTCACTTATTTGCTGTTAATGAAGCTGGATTCACTGAAGAACAAGTAAACTTTACAGGTATTTTGGTGTTATACAATAATATGCTGCAAAGCCTATTTCACTCTCAAATTATGACAATGGGTGCCGTATTTCTTGGAATAATGACTATGTTTATGATTTTATTCCGTTCTATCTCAATATCCCTTATTGCGATTTTGCCTAATTTTTTAGCTGCAGGTGTTGTTCTTGGAGGTATGGGAATAGCTGGCATACCTCTAGATATGATGACGATTACAATTGCAGCGATCACAGTAGGTATTGGGGTAGATCATGCAATCCATTATATAACTCGATTCAAGAGAGAATTTTCGATTGATGGTGATTATATAGCGTCTATGCACAGGGCGCATGCAAGCATCGGTCGCGCCCTATTTTATACAGCGATTACTATAATAATGGGTTTCTCTATTTTGGCATTATCTAACTTTATACCGTCCGTTTATTTTGGGTTACTTACGGCTCTTGCTATGCTGGCAGCCTTGCTTGGATCAATGACATTATTACCCAAATTAATCTTAATCTTTAAACCACTTGGAAAATAATACTCTAATTTATCCTGAGGATCTAAAAAGCCTCGGAATTAAATACTAGTATGCGGGATTTCATGAATATCAAATCTTATATGAAGACAATAGGCCAAAAAGCTAGAGTTGCTTCTAAAATAATTGCTTCGGCAAATAGTGATACTAAAAAATTAGCCTTAGTCTCTATTGCAGATGCTCTTAATAGCCATCGTAAAGATATTTTAGAAGCGAACTATATAGATTTAGTAAATGGAAAAAATAATGGCCTAGATCATTCCTTGATGGACAGGCTAGAGCTGAATGAATCAAGAATAAGCGCTATGGTCGAAGGTGTTCATCAAGTATCTAACTTACCAGATCCAATTGGTGAAATTACAGACCTAATTGATAGACCTAGTGGGATACAGCTTGGAAAGATGCGTGTGCCCTTAGGTGTTATTGGTATTATTTATGAATCACGCCCTAATGTAACAGTTGACGCTGCAAGCCTTTGCTTAAAGTCAGGTAATGCTACTATTTTAAGAGGCGGAAGTGAGGCTATCGAATCGAATCAGGCTATTTCAAACTGCATTAAACAAGGACTATCTGTTGCAAAACTTCCAGAATCAGTTGTTCAACTCATAGAAACAACAGATAGAGAAGCTGTAGGTGAACTGATAGCTATGCCAGATTATGTAGATGTAATTGTTCCGCGTGGAGGAAAAGGTCTCATTAAGCGAATAATTAAAGATGCAAGAATACCGATGATTAAGCATCTGGATGGCATTTGTCACGTATATATTGATGATAAAGCTGATTTAGATATGGCATTTAATATTGCATTAAATGCTAAGACTCATCGATACGGGGTATGTAATGCTATGGAAACATTATTAGTTGCCAAGGATGTTGCCAAAAATATCCTTCCAAGATTAGCCAAAGCTTATGCAGAAAAAAATGTTGAATTAAGAGGGTGCGAAAGGACCCAACTGTTAATCAATTGTAATCCTGCGGCTGAAAGTGACTGGAGTACAGAATTTTTAGCGCCAATTTTATCTATCAAAGTTGTGGAAAATATAAGTGAAGCAATAGCTCATATTGCTTGTTATGGATCTCAACATACAGATTCTATAATCACCCAGGAAAATTCTAGAGCTCTTCGTTTTATTAGAGAGGTAGATTCAAGCTCTGTTATGCATAATGTCTCAACCCGTTTCGCTGATGGTTTCGAGTATGGACTTGGTGCAGAAATTGGTATTTCCACTGATAAAATACACGTCAGAGGCCCAGTAGGACTTGAAGGTTTAACTTCACAAAAATGGGTTGTATTTGGGCATGGTGAAATTCGCTAGAAACCGCCCTATTTTGGTAATATATTAATGTCTTTAAAATTGAATAAACAAACTGGTATAGGTTTATTTGGTGGGACCTTTGATCCTGTTCATATGGGTCATCTGAAGACAGCTGCGGAACTAAAAAAATTATTTCAACTTAAAGAAATGAGAATGATACTCAGTGCAAGACCACCGCATAGAGACACTCCCTCTAGTAACCCAGATCATCGACTAAAAATGCTTAAGATTGCCTTGAATGGAAAAGAAGGCAAAGGTTTAATTCTTGATAAAATAGAATATGAGCGTATTGGGCTCTCGTACACACTAGATACTGTAATAGCAGTTCGTAGCCAAGCAGGTCCAGAAGTTTCTATATGTCTTTGTTTAGGCATGGATTCCTTTTCCAGCATGGATAGTTGGAGCGACTGGAAAAAACTCTTAAATATAGTGCATATAGTGGTTGCTAATCGTCCAGGGTGGGAGCAGCCAAGAAATGGGGCAATATATGAGGTCATAAAAAAGCATAGAGCTACCGATACATTAGATTTTCATCGATCTCCATCAGGCAAGATTTTTCTAATGAAATTCACTCCTATGTGTATTTCATCAACTGCTATACGCAAAGGAATTGCTCAAAAGGTTTCTATACGTGGATTGTTACCTGCAGAAGTCGCTGAATACATACAAACAAATAAACTTTATCAAAGAATATAGGATGTTTAATGAAGAAAATAATAGATGTCGTTCGTAAGGCCCTTGAAGAAATCAAAGGGAAAGATATCGCTATTCTTGATGTAACAGATGTTACTGATGTAATGGATACGATGATCGTAGCCAGTGGTAGCACTAATCGTCAAGTTAAAGCGCTTGCAAATACAGTGATCGAAGATGCAAAAAAAGCTGGATTTCAACCGATAGGGGTTGAAGGTATGGAGGATGGCGAATGGGTTCTAGTAGATCTAGGGGATATAGTTATCCATATTATGCAACCAGCCATAAGGGAATTCTATGAATTAGAAAAGTTATGGTCTGTTCGGCCGAATGATCCTGTTGCTAATAATTAATTATTCTGATTGGAAATATATGTACGTAAAAATCATTGCGGTAGGCACTAAGATGCCTGAATGGGTTCAGGTTGGTTGTAGTGAGTATTTGAAGCGAATTCCAAAAGAGCTCAATGTTCATTTTATTGAAATCCCAATGGCCCAGAGAACCAAAACAACCGAAATCAGTCGAGCTATTGCAAAGGAAGGTGAAACTATGCTGAAGGCTATCGAGACGAATGATAAGGTTATTGCCCTTGATCTAAACGGTAAATATTGGAAAACCGAAGAGCTTGCAAAAAATATTCAAGATTGGAAGCAGTCGGGCAACAACTTTAGTTTATTGATTGGCGGTCCAGACGGTATTGCTCAAAGCTGTATTAACCGTGCTGATAAACTATGGTCACTCTCACCACTTACTCTTCCGCACCCGTTAGTACGTATTTTATTAACTGAACAAATTTATCGCGCTTCGACAATTAATATCGGGCATCCATATCACCGTTGATAAAAGAAGATCGCATTAGGTTTCTTTGCCCTGTTTTTTAAGCTTACGATTAAGTTCCAATACCTCATTTAGTTCTTGTTGCCGATCTTGATATGTCTGAGTCAGTTTTGCTATAGCTGTTGCCACATCCTGATCAACAACCATTCCGTCGTACTCTCCGGAGACTATGTTACGTTTTCCAGGTTTTTTCCCGTCAGAAGTTACTAAGACTTCAGCATAATGACCACATGGGGATTTTAAAATTAACTCTACATGGGCGTATTTTTTATGTTCTTTTTCTGACATCACCTTACATTCAGAGTACTTAAACTCAATATCGTCTATCAAAAAAACTAACTCATTAAAAGAAGTGCACTTAAAATTTTTCATTACATTAGTTACCTGTAGCTCTACAATTTGTTTAACTTGTTACAAGAAAGAATTAGTCAACATACATTTAGATGCTAAGGATCTTTCTCTAGAAATGTACGTTACCACTAAATTTGATCGTTAAATGGCTACTATAAATTGCGTATTATATATTTAATATTATGTGGTGACATCAGGAGTGAATAAAAAAACCATGATAAATCAGCTTTTATTTGGGTTTTATTATATTAAAACGCCTATGCTCATGAACAGGAAGATTATTACGAAGACCTTTGAGATAAGATAAATCTATGTCAGCTGTCACTATACCAAGCCCTTCTTCGAGCTGACTGATTACGTTACCCCACGGATCAATAATAGCTGATCCGCCCCAGGTTGGTCTCTTAGGATGCTGTCTGTTTCCCATATTTGCACCAATAATATATATTAAATTCTCAATTGCTCTAGCTCTCAATAATATACTCCAGTGAGGCTCGCCAGTTTGTGAGGTAAACGCTGAGGGTATAGCGATTACCTCAGCACCATGCGCTGAAAGATAACTAAACAATTCTGGAAAACGCAAATCATAACAAATTGCTATACCTAGCCTTCCGATAGGGGTATCAATAATTACTGGCAAGTTCCCGGGGCTATATTCAGAAGATTCGCAATATGATTCTTTAGGGTCGTCCACTACCGCATCAAACAAATGTATTTTTTGATAGCAAGCCACCTCATAACCCTTATCGTCTAATACAAAACAACTTGATGACGGGAGATGATTAAGAGAAATGTGATCTTCTTTTATAGGAATTGTACCTCCGACAATCCACACTTTGTGTTTAATTGCTTGTTCTGCTAAAAATTTTCGCGCAGGTCCTTTAGAGTTTTCTATTTTAGCAATATTTTTAATTTCTTTCTGTCCAAAATAGGCAAAGTTCTCAGGTAAAACTATTAGCTTTGCACCCTTTTTTGCTGCTAATTCGATTAACGCCCTAGCTTGATCTAGATTATCACTGAGGCTCATACCTCCGGTCATTTGTATAGCTGCTAGTTTTGATGACATACCCACATCTTTCACTATTGCCCATCTCCTGATGCAGAACCTAGGTCAACTTTATTGCTACTATTGCCACCTTTATTAGAAGTGTTTATATTAAAAAATTTCTCCATGACCATCTCTGGGGAGCTCAATAATCCTGTAATGCTATAACTAATGCTAGATAACTTTTCTACTTGCTTTTCAAAAACTTTACTAGTGATAAATACGCCTGCCGCAACCGGCAAGCCTCCCACTGCAGCGGCAACCCAAGGGAGATTGTGACTCACTGGTAGTGTTGTCACCAGATGTGCATGAATCTTCTCAGAAACTAGGTTGGCTGAACCTTTAAGTTGAATGTTTCCAGAAGGTAAATCTACATTTATTGGTGGATCAAAAGTTAACTCGCCCATCTCAAAAATCAAACCCCCATCCATTTCATTATAGCTCATACCCTTTTCATAAAGATCGGAAAAATCTAGCTTCAATCGACGAATCCAATTATCAAAATTGAATAAACTAATTAGTCTAATTAGAGCATTTGCCGTTCCAGATGACTCCTGATAAAAGTGTCCTTTTTTAATACTAATTGCAACCGATCCGTTTATAATCTCTGGAGATATCTGCCATGGCTTTCCAGGCCAATGAAGCTGGGATAGAAATTGAGCTTCTTCGCTATCCATAATCGCAGGAAAATTCCATGACTTCATTACCACCCCAATATCTTCTATTCGCAACAAACCATTAAAGACCGTTCGGTGTTGGTTTTTATCCGCAGTCCATTCAATAGAAGTTTCGGTCTCTTCATCACCAATTGATAACCCTAAAAGATTTGCGTTGATATCAGTGATTTTTACCCCGTTGTTTTGGGGGGTCATCAAAAGTTTAGATTCGCCAAACCTTTTATCGCCTACACTAAAATTTCTGATTGATAACTGAAGGTGTGGAAATTCACTCGGATGTATCGAATCTGTTGTAACGCTAAACTCTGACGGTTTTGGCAACATAAGCCTTTCTAAATCTACTAGTATTGGAATTAATGGGTCTTTAGGTATCCACAAATGTCCTTCTAAGCGCTGACTCTTTATACCCAACATCCAGTCACCATTCTGATAACCACCACTAATGCCAACTTTTTCAGCACTTAAGCCAGAAAATTCAATCTTATCGATAACAACGTTAAAAAGAGGGGTTAGCTGTTGATTTTGAGTATCATCTAAATTGAATATTTTTGGATATATATTCTTCCACTGCAATAAGTCTGCTGACCTTACATATCCCTCTATGAGAAATTGATTTTCTCCTGGTAATTCTGAGCGGTCGCTTTCGATTGATAAAATTCCCTTCACTATAGAGTTTTTTTCTAACTCTAAATGGGATTTGACTAATTCTCCAAGATTAATTTTTAAGTTGATTCTGTCACCAAAAATAATTTGTGCTGATAGGTCCTCTTCGGTATTAATTGTTTTTCCAAACGGAGCTGGTAAGACAATTTCAGCACCCTTCATATTCGTATTAATATTGAGTTTTATAGGCAACAACGAGTCTTCTAGTGGAACAAGGATATTAGCTATATAATCTGTTTGTCCTTTCAGGACCACATCTGACTTAAGGCCGATAAAACTAGCTAACGAGGGCATTTTTATATCGCCACGGACATCGATCAAAAGATTACCGTTCAGTGTTTTCAGGGTAGCAGCAAATGGCTCATCAAAGAGGCGTCCTCTGACTGAAGGAGAAAATAGACCGATCTCATCACGGTAACTTAGAACCCCTTGTAAGCTTTCTAATGATATTGCACTGTCAGATAACGACATTAATGCAGTATCGAGAGTCATATCTATATTGTAATATTTATCTGATGTATGCTTCATTAGCGGAATTTTTAAATCTAAAGAAATATCACTTTTTCCGGACAAAATCCAATTGTTGAGGCCTATGACTCTTGACCTAAGAGGAGATTTTTTTAGCAGCTCAATTGCTTCACCAAAATCTGATCTCACGGCTCCAGCAATAGAAAGATATTGAGTTTTCTTAACCGCAGGGTTAATCGAGAGTTGCGCATGCTTGACTGTTGCTTCTCCAGCTCTAGCACTATGAATCTGAGAGCTGACTGTAGACGAGTCCACTATCACTAAGGCTTTTAATTCAGTTAAAGCTGGCCAGTCTTGATGAAACTTTATTTTGCCATCGGTAGTTCTCAGGAATATCTGACTAGAGCTAGCTAAACTATCTCTTATTATCTTTTTATTCTTTTTTATTAAAGCGCCTCGCCAAAGAAATCCTGCTGCTGGAATTTTGACATCAATGACCGCCTTGTCGAGCCACTCAGCTAAAGGCTTGTCAAGGTTATCTGGTATGTAAGATTTTTTGTATCGGGCATCAACATCTTTTACCCCTACAGATAGGTATAACTCGGAATCTAAACCTGAATTCATTGCAGGAACATTAAGATAGAAGCTGGCCCTTCCTTGACCTTCATCTCCATTCATTTTTATAAGACCACTAAAAATTTTCATATCACCACTAACAGGATTGTATTCCCACGATATGTCTCCCCTAATTGAACTGCGATGAACGTGCTCGTTAAAAATGCCAGGGAGGTAAAAAGAAAAGCCTTCAGGGCTATCCAGTTCAAGGAAGCCACTTTTATTTTTTATCTCTATATAGCCATTAACTTGGCGAAATCCAGGTTTTCCGGCCCAAGAATCTAGGGAAACGTTCTCTATATTAGCTTGCAAGCTAATATCGGAGGCATGATTATTTTTTCCTAATGTTAAGTGTAGATTATGTATTTTACCTGTAGGCTTCAAGTACTGAGCAAGCTCTAAAAGATTATCTGGCACAAGAGATGTTCTCTCAAGCATATCGTCTAATATCGCTAGGTCTATCTGATCTATAGCTATAGACTTAATCTCTCCATAGGATTTCCGAGAGATACTTATAGATGTAGGTTCAATTTGCAGATCATTCCAACTGAAGTTGAGATTATTTAATACTAGACCTAAATCATCCTCGGATTTATACCAGCCACGGATACCAGTATTTATCTTTATAATCGGGCCGGTACCTTTGAGTAAGCGGTGCTTAATTTGATCTGAATGAAGATTTCCAAGAAACTCTATTTTTCCATCTTTTTTTGCTGACAACCAAAGATCTGCATTAATATCGGCCTGAGTTTCAATAATACTCTTAGGCATATTAGGGAAAAAACCTTGTATTAGTTTTTTTGAAGGATTGCTGAAATGAACATCGTTAAATTTGGAGTAAGTCAGAATATCAAAGCTAGCCATGTCTTTAGCTTCACCATTAGCCTCTACTATAACGTCAACCGGGTCATGATTGTCTTGCAGAATAACTTTAGTCAATAGTCTATGAAAATCTCCTTTATTCTCTAGGCTGATATTTTTTAATTTGAGCGTTGATTCAACTCCAGTTACAAATCTGAAACTTAAATTAACAGACTGGATTTCTAAGTAACGAGTATTGAATAAAATATCCAAGAAACCAGAATTTTTGCTACCAAGTTTTTTTCCAGCGATACTCCACGAACCTGAACTTGACTCCTCCATAAGTATGTTGACATGCCCAATGCTCAATTCTCTAGAAACTAGCTGTCGAGAAAAAACACTTTTTATTAGATTTACCTGGCAAACAATATCATCCAGTGTAATTGCTAATTGATTATTTTTTTTAGAGGACATCGTGACATTTGAAATGTTAATTTTAGGAGCCAGTTGATACCACTCCCCTTTCATAGTGTGACTTTGAGTTTTTATATCTAACTTATTGGATATATAGCTGTCAATTTCAAGGTGGTAAGAATTAATATTGTTAATCACATCTTTTTTTGCATAAACCATTGAAGCAGTTAAAATCACTAGCAAAGATCCCAGAAATATAATCCCACAAACAATTTTTTTAAGTAATGCGACTCGATCCAAAAAATTACTCCTAACCCAAATGGTAAAGCAAAAAAGCGAAGTTAATCATCTCATAAAATTGCAAAAATCTGTCCTTTATCGACTATTTTTTAACCATCTTATTTAATGATATTGATAAAATCGGCCACAAAAATGCAGATGTAATGGCTGGCGCAATCATTAAAGTGATATCCCAGCTTGCCCTGTATAATAAAGAAATGCTAATTGTAAGTAACTGATTTAAAAAAACTATAAATAAGATTAAAAAGGCTTGATGTATTATTCCAAAGTGCTGCAATCGCTTACTTAGTAAAATCAAAATATATGCACAAAAAGAAAACGCTATTGCATAGCGACCAAGCATTTCTCCTGCAAATATATCTAGAATTATTCCTGACAACCAAGCGAATCCAATCCCATATTGGGATGGACTTCTAAGTAACCAATAAATTACAAACATTAGCAAAAACTGAGGCCTCCAATATGCTGAAGGCCCAATTATCGGGGTAATTTGAAGCAATAGTCCGACGAACAATGAGATACTGCTGTACAAGTAGCCATTATTTATCATCCTGGCCTACCCCAAATTTTTCTACACTCTGAGATACTAACAGCACATAACGGCTTCGATCCAAATGGGCTGAAGGCTTTAAGCTCACATCAAGGTAGGGGGTGCCTTTTTGGCTATCAATGGAAGTGATTACCCCGACTGGGTATCCAGCAGGATATCGTTTACCAAGACCAGAGCTGGTTAATAAGTCACCGATAGCGATATCCGAGGCCGGAGTTACATAGCGAAGTCTTAGTTTTTTATAACTGCCTCTTCCTTCTACAATGGAGCGCATACCATTTCTTGAGACTTGTACAGGTAACGCATGCGAGCTGTCACTGATTAACAACACTTTACTGCTGCTACCATATACCTCTATCACTTGACCCATCAGACCTTCAGAATCAAGAACTGTCTGACCCTTAGATATTTCATAATCTTTTCCACGGTTAATTAATATCGTATGAGTTAGAGGATCGGGCGAAGCTCCTATAAGTTCTGCAACTAAGACATTATGTTGCAATAATTCTGAAGCATGTAGTAAATTTCGCAGCCGAAGATTTTCAGAGGACAGCTCTGCCATCCTCTGGAGTCTACCTTGTAGGATTAATAGCTCTATATTTTTTAATTTGTTTTCTTCTTTAATGGACGCAGAACTAGAAAGCTCTTCTACAAGCTCATCAGCCCAATTTGGGAATAAAGATAATGAAAAAATAGGCACTGTAACACCAGAAAAAAAAGGTCGCAGAGGTTTTAACCATTGAGTAGTAGTGTCAATGAGCAACAATAAAAAGGCGACAGAAATTAAGATAAGCGCTCGTCGGGCATACGAGGGGCCATTAGAAAAAAGATTTTTTATGTCGCGGCTCCTCTAGTGGTTAGACTTCAAGATAAGAGAAAAATCGCACTGATTTATTAAGTTAATTGAAATTTATTAATATGTCATCACGTCCATATGTCGCCTCTCCATTGTTTCTATGGCCTTACCACCACCTCTAGCAACACAGGTCAAAGGATCATCGGCTATTATAACTGGCAATCCAGTTTCATGAGAAAGAAGCTTATCTAAATCACGCAGAAGCGCTCCGCCGCCAGTTAACACTATTCCAGTTTCTGCTATATCAGAAGCTAATTCAGGTGGGGACTGCTCTAGGACTCTTTTGACTGCTTGTACTATGCCAGATAATGGCTCTTGGAGCGCTTCTAACACCTCATCACTATTAAGTGTAATACTCTTAGGAACTCCTTCAGCTAAATTACGCCCTCTTACATCAATTTCCCTAATTTCTTTCGCAGGGTATGCACTTCCTATTTCAAACTTAATACGCTCAGCTGTTGTTTCACCAATCACACTTCCATATTTACGTCTAACATAGTTACTAATGGCTTCATCGAAACGATCGCCACCAATCCGAGCTGAATCAGAAAAAACTACACCATTGAGCGATAAAATAGCAATTTCCGTAGTGCCTCCGCCAATATCAACTACCATTGACCCACACGCCTCATCTACAGGTAGACCAGCCCCTAAGGCTGCTGCCATTGGCTCTTCAATCAAAAAAACTTCTCTAGCACCAGCACTATAAGCAGATTCACGGATAGCTCTTTTTTCTACTTCTGTAGCTGCACAGGGCACACAGATAAGGACCCTAGGGCTAGGTGGTATAAAACTATGGGCATGTACTTTTTTTATGAAGTACTGAAGCATTTTTTCAGTAACCTGAAAATCAGCGATAACCCCATCCTTCAAGGGTCTGATTGCAGTAATATTTCCTGGAGTACGACCAAGCATACGTTTGGCCTCTACGCCAACTGCATCAACAATTTTTTGCCCATTATGGTGACGTATTGCAACTACAGAGGGCTCATTAAGAACAATCCCTGATTCTCTTACATAAATGAGCGTATTGGCTGTTCCTAGGTCAATAGAAAGATCGTTCGAGAACATCCCTCGCAACCGCTTAAACATTTCACTCTCCTTGGTTTTTCTTTTCAATGCAGAATATTCTGTCTACAATGAAAAATTAACCTCTGACTCTAACAATCACTGGGATTGAGAGCAAGGTCTATGTTATTCAGTTAATAATAATTACATTATTTGTTTTGTGCAAAATTAGGAAAAATTTCCAACAATAAACTTACCCATAGTACCGCTGAATCAACCAATGTGGTACCTTAGCAATCTTATTTTATTTTTAAAAAATTATTAGCTAGGCAGCATTTCTTGCAATATAAATCATTAAAAAAACTAAAGAAATCATATTATGGCAATTAACCCTACAGATATAGAGAAACTCGCAGTGCTAGCTCGTATAAAATTGAATGATGCAACGATTGCAGAGACTGCACGAAGTATTTCTGATGTACTTTTACTGGTCGACCAACTAAAGGCAGCTGATACAGCTGGTGTTAACCCTATGGCTAACCCAACAGACGCAGTCCAGAGTTTACGTGCCGATGAAATAACTGAACATGATCAACGGAAAGTTTTTCAAGAAATTGCTCCCTCCGTAGAAAACGGATTGTATCTTGTCCCCAAAGTGATCGATTAAAAAATTAAGGGATCAATGAATTAAGGAATTAAGGAATTAAGGCAGTTTATGAGTGATC
>CAZSMR010000018.1:0-23877 GCA_964608185.1 uncultured Porticoccus sp.
CCCCCACAGATTTAACACCGGCATCCTTGAGTGCGCGAACAACTATTTCACCACCAGACAAAAGTTCCACTATACGAATCCCCAAAAAAAATAAATTTACTCCGAAAAAAGTCTGCTTGGGGGGGGTGTTAAAAGAGTGCAGCTGTGACATCACAGTTATGTTTATTGCAACATGGCAACTGAGAATACAATCAGTGCCTCAGATTTATGGGTAGACAAATCTGTTCTGGATGCCCAGCAAACGCTGTTTACGCCTACCTAGCAAACTGGCAAGGAGCCAGTGTGTGAAAACAAAGGTTATTTTCACAGAAAGTTGAACTTTAGAGTGTAAATGGAATTTAGTCAACAATAGCTGTCGGTTTACTCAACTTTAATTAACAAAAAATTAAGGCTAATTATTATTAAGAAAACCATATCAAACTTGCCATTCTTCCGGTATTTCCATCTCGGCGATATGAATAAAATCTTTCATAGTCATCATAAGTACATAAATCGCCACCATAAATTTTAAAGACATAATTTTCGTTAAAATATATCTTTGCTAGCTCGTACAAATTAGCTCTCCATTTTTCATCTTGATAAAAATTTTTTTGTTTGACTCTAACAAAGCATGAACTAACTTTTTCTTGAAGGGCTATTGAACAACATCTATTGAGGAATGCTTTTTTTACCTCATGCCCGACCTCAAAATTTTTCTGGCTAATAGTTGGACCTATATACACCATTAAGTCATCTGGATTGACATTAAGCTGCTTAATTAAGTTAGTAATTATTCCCGCAGACAGGCCTCGCCAGCCTGCGTGTATGGATGCAACTAGCGTTCCTTGAACGTCACAAATTAAAATTGGTAGGCAGTCAGCTGTTGTCACAGAGCAAACAATTTTGGATTTTTTTGTAAAAGAGCCATCACCGACAATAGTTGATCCATCACAAGTAGCTTGTACTACATTCACTCCATGAACTTGATCAAGGAGCTGGGGACGAGATGGCAAACTAACCTCTTGTGATAATAATCTCCAGTTGTTCTCAACAGACTTTATATTATCACCGACGTTAAAACCAAAATTATTGCTATTCCAGGGCGATAAAGACAAACCTCCTTTTCTGGTGGTGATAAAAGCAGATATATTCTCTGGGGCTGGCCAATTTGGTTTTAGTATTTCCATGCAAAATCCAAAATTTTAGCTCAAAAAAAATTAAATGTTACTAGATTCTGTTTTTAATGTATTCAGTAAATCAGAAAAATCTGTTGGCACAGAAACACACCACTCCATATATTTATTGGAAACAGGGTGAATCAAACCTAACATTGCAGCATGTAAAGCTTGTCGATTGAAATCTCTCAGAGATTTTTGCAACTTTAAAGTTGCACCTTTAGGTAGCTTAAGCCGCCCACCATAAACTGGATCACCAATTAATGGGTAGCCTATATGTGACATATGTACTCGTATCTGATGTGTTCGGCCTGTTTCTAGCTTCACTTTAATAAAGGTATGGTGTTCAAATTTTTTGATTATCCTAAAATGGGTTATTGCGTCTTTCCCGCTGTGGCTAACAACAGCCATTTTAGTTCTTACCTTAGGATGTCGTCCAAGTGGTTTATTAACGGTTCCTCCGCCAGTCATTACTCCTTGAGCGATAGCGTGGTATTCACGAGTTACACTCCGAGACTGAAGTTGCTTAACTAAGGAATAATGCGCCTCCAAAGTTTTAGCTGCAACCATAACTCCACTGGTATCCTTATCCAGGCGATGAACAATACCAGCACGCGGGATCTTCTCATTATCTGGAATCTTATGTAAAAGCCCATTGAGTAGAGTTCCTGTATAGTTTCCAGCAGCTGGATGAACTACTAACCCAGCTGGCTTATTAAGAACGATTATATGCTCATCCTCAAATATAACATCTAGCTCAATCGGTTCTGGTTGCCATTCTCCTTCGGATTCAAGTAACGCGATAATAGTTAATAATTCTCCACCTTGAAGTTTATCCTTAGGTCGCAATAAGTTACCATCTACTAATAATTTACCTTTTTTTATCCAAGACTGTAATCGTGACCTTGAGAAATCACTAAAAATATCAGATGCGACCTGATCTAACCGCATTCCGCGAGATGACAAGGGGGCATTTTTTTCTAATCTGATAGTTTCTGACATATGATTTCAATCAAGTGTATTTTGTTTACTGTTGAGGCTGTGGTTAAATACGTTATCTTACATTTATAGTGCTGTCTAAAGAACACTTTAAACTCAACTTGAGATAAAATTTAACAGGGTACGGTTCAATGCGATTTTTGCTTCTAATATTAATATCTGTGTGTCTCCTAACATCGGGGTGTGCATACTTTAACTCAATCAATGGTATATCCTCACCTTCAGACAGTCTAGATACCTCTGGTTACTCAGAAAAAGATTTTTTTAGTGCTATACAAGAAGATCTTAAAGGTGGTTTTTGGTTAACAGCAATTGATAAATTAAGATCTCTTGAAGCTCAATTTCCATTTGGTGACTACGCAGAACAAGCTCAGCTTGAACTTATATATGCCCACCTAAAAGCTGGTGAACACGACTCAGCAATAAGTGTTGCTGAAAGGTTTATTAGGCTCCACCCTCAGTATGAAAATGTTGATTATGCCTATTATTTGAAGGGGCTATCTTCTTTTGTGAAAAGTGATGGTATGTTTGGAAAACTTCTTCCCATTGATGAGACAAAACGGGATCCAGGATCAGCAAGAAACTCATTTTCTTCTTTTAGTGAACTATTAAATCGATTTCCGGAAAGCCCATATGCACCAGATGCCCAAAAAAGAATGATCTATCTAAGAAATATTCTTGCGCGACACGAAGTTCATGCCGCTAACTATTTTTTCACTCGCGGAGCATATCTTGCGGCAGCAAACAGAGGTAGATACATTATAGAAAATTTTCAAAAAACACCGGCTGTCCCCGATGGACTAGCAATTATGGCTCAAGCCTACTACCTGATGGATATGCATGATCTTTCTAGTCATGCAACTGAGATGCTAGTAAAGAATTATCCTAATCATTCGGCGCTAGACTCGAATGGAGAATTTCAATATCAGGATAAGAATGCTTCTTTGGAAAGGACCTGGACTAATACGCTAACTGCTGGCCTTTTCGATAAGCCAAGCCCACTTGGCTTTGATACTCGACATATCTTTAACGATCGATACAAAAAAATAGGTGGCAGTCAAGACGAAAAATCTTGGTTAGATGTTGCTACCTTTGGTATCTTTAAATAGACTTTATATCTTTAATGCTAGGAGTTATTTAAAAAATTTCAAATGTAAACATATGCAGAATACAAACAACTTAGATCTTTTTGATACTCACCCCTACAAAGAAGAAATTCTTTTTTTATCTAAAAAAGATTCAGACCTTAGATCTTTATTTTTAATGTATCCCCACTTTCAGCCGTTTAAAAGAAAGAAAGGATTTGAGGGTCTAGTGCAACTTATAACGGAGCAACAGCTCTCTGTAGTTTCTGCTAAAGCAATATTTGATAGGCTGAAAAAGTTACTGATAATCTTTGAACCTAAGGATTTTTTAAGATTAACTGATCTAGATCTTCGAACTACTGGTTTGAGCAGACCAAAAATAAAATACTGTAGAATTTTAGCGGAAAACATTATTTCGGGTGATCTATCTTTTAATCTTATCCATAAGATGGATGACGAAGAGCTAAAAAAATCATTATGCAAAATTAAAGGTATCGGTGAATGGACTGCTCAATGCTATATGCTCGCATCTCTTAACAGAAGAGATGTTTGGCCCGTCAAAGATATAGGTTTGCAGGTTGGGGTACAAAGAATCAAAAAACTTAAGAAAAGACCTACCGAAGATGAAATGATTAAGGTAGCGTTAAGTTGGAAGCCATATAGATCAATCGTAGCCAATGTTTTATGGACTTCTTATGACTAAACTTATCATATCTCTTAAAATAACAAACACTAAAATAAATAATCTGCACAAATTATAAAAATTAGAGTGTCAAATAATGCCCAGCAAATCTAACTATGATCAAATCATAGAGCGCATGAAAGTACTACCATCCATTAATCCAAAATTTGAAGTACGTAGAAGAATAGAATTCATAAAGACTGCTCTCACTGAATCCGGACTTACACACCTAGTTCTAGGAATAAGTGGTGGGGTTGATTCAGCAACCTGCGGTCGATTAGCTCAATTAGCAGTGGACGAGCTGAATCATGAAAATTCTAATTGCAAATATTCTTTTGTTGCTTTGAGGCTTCCATATGGAGAGCAACTAGATGAGACAGATGCTAAAAAATCTTTAGAATTTATTCATCCCACTAAAAATATTCTTGTTAATATTAAACCAAGTGTTGATATTTTGCATGAACAAATCAATGCCTCTATTAGTGTCTACTCGGAGGGCAAAAAAAATACAAAAAAAAATGATTTCGTCAAAGGTAATACTAAAGCGAGAATCCGTATGGCTATACAATATGAAATAGCAGGGCAGCTAAAAGGGCTTGTTCTTGGGACAGATCATTCAGCTGAAAATGTCACCGGATTTTATACCAAATGGGGAGACGGAGCATGCGATCTAGCGCCCTTATTTGGCCTTAATAAAAGACAAGTTCGAGAAATTTCAAAGTTCTTAGGTGCACCAAACAAAATAATAGCCAAGACCCCAACTGCTGATCTTGAATGCCTTTCTCCACAAAAGTCGGATGAAAAAGTACTAGGGGTTACTTACGATGAGATTGATGACTTTTTAGAAGGAAAAGTAGTTAGCGAGAAATCTATGAAAACCATCACTTTTTTATTTCATAAAACTGAACACAAGCGACGCCCTATTCCCACAATTTATGACTGAAGATCTAGACTAAGAGTACTAACGAAGCTCTTTTGGAATTGAAAATTTTATATTTTCTTCAGCCCCGGAAATTTCGATTGGAGCATTGCAACCAATAAGCTTTAAGGTCTCAATGACATCTTTAACAAGACTTTCTGGGGCAGAAGCACCTGCTGTTATACCAATTCTAGTTTTCCCTATAATCCACTTCTCAGAAATATTCTTAGCACTGTCAATGAGGTACGACTCTACGCCACAGCGCTGAGCTAATTCTTTTAAGCGGTTGGAGTTTGAACTATTTATGGACCCTACTACCAAAACTAAATCACACTCTAGAGCAAGTTGCTTAACAGCATCCTGTCTATTTTGTGTCGCATAGCATATATCATCTTTTTTGGGTCCTTGAATTAGTGGAAAACGCTTTCGCAATATGTCTATAATTTCTTTAGTATCATCTACAGATAAAGTGGTTTGTGTAACATAGGCAACATTATCCGGATTTTGAATTTTCAATGATCTAGCATCTGATTCGTTTTCTACTAGATAGATATTTTTTTTATTTACATATTGCCCCATTGTCCCCTCAACTTCTGGATGCTCATGGTGTCCTATCATTACACAATCGACTTCTTCGCGACTAGATCGAGCAACCTCTGTGTGAACTTTTGTTACCAAAGGGCAGGTTGCATCAAAAATGCGTAGATTTTTTTTATCTGCCTCTTGTCTGACAGACTGAGATACGCCATGTGCGCTAAAAATTACCGTGACGTTATCTGGAATATCAGCTATTTCATCAACAAAAATAGCACCACGGTTACTTAACATTTTAACTACCGACTTATTATGCACCACTTCATGGCGCACATAAATTGGTGCGCCATGAATATCTAAAGCACGGAGAACTATCTCGATGGCTCTATCTACTCCAGCACAAAATCCTCTTGGATTAGCTAGCATTAGATCAATCAAGTTTTCACCGCCGGCTCAACACAAACAATTTCTACCTCAAAAGTTATAGTATGACCAGCTAAAGGATGATTAAAATCTGCTATGACTATTTTTTCATCACTGCTGACTATTACGCCGGGCAGCTCTCCTCCGTTTGCATCTGCAAAAGAGATTAATAATCCAGGCTTCATATCTTCAATATCTGCAAAGTTTTTTCGCGGAAATTCTTGGATATTGTTAGGATTATGTTGGCCAAAACCATTTTCTGGTTTTATAAGCAATGTACGTTTTTCTCCAGCAACTAGGCCAACTAAGGCAAACTCAAATCCAGGCAACAACTTACCGTCTCCAAAAGTACAAATAGCTGGTTCTGAATCAAAGTTCGAGTCCACTATGGAGCCATTCTCCAAGGAAAGAGAGAAATATAAAGTTATTTTTGTATCTGGGCCAACAGGTAGTAATTTCACATCAGTTAATTTAGTCATAAAGTCACTTATCTATATTTTTTGATACAACCAGGTTGTTGATAATAAAAATTGCCACTCCTAGGGTAATACTCGCATCAGCAATATTAAAAACTGGCCAATGGTAACTTTTATAAAAAATATCAATGAAGTCGATTATATACCCTAGGAATACTCGATCAATCAAGTTGCCAATAGCTCCGCCTAAAATCAAAGATAAAGAAAGTGACATAAAAAATTGTGTTTTTTTTAGCCGATATAACCAAGCAGCTAAGATAATACTTACAATTAAGGAGATCAGTAAAAATAGCCAGCGTTGCCAGCCTCCCGCATCACTCAAAAAACTAAATGCTGCGCCAGCATTATGAATCAATATTAAATTAACCCCAGAAAAAACATTTAAGTTTTCCCCATATAAAAAATTTTCAGTCACTATATTTTTTGTGAGCTGGTCGGCCAGCACCACAAAAGCAGACAAGATATACCACCGCAATATAGTCCAATTCACAGTATCAACCTATATTGATAACAGTAAGTGAAGCTCTACTAAGCGTAGAACCGCCGTTCCCCATCTGCCTCTATGTTCTGAATACAGCGACCACAGATATGCATGTGTGTCGTATCAGATCCTACATCCTCTTTATGATGCCAGCAACGCTCACACTTTGTATGTTGAGTTTTTATAACACTGACTTTCAAGCCATCAATTTCTGTTGAGATGACTCTATCTTCATCCTTAATAGCATTAATAGATTTTATATTAGCTTTAGAGGTTATAAAAATAAATCTTAACTCATTCTTTAGCTTTTCTAGGGTCTTCATTAATGACTCGTCAACATATACGGTGACTTCAGCCTCAAGTGATTTTTGAATACCATCAGCCTTTTTTTCTTCTAAAATTCTATTTACTGCATTTCGTGTTTCTATGATAATTTTCCAATCATGTTTTTTAATTTTACCTTCGGAAAAAGATGTTAACTCTTGCCATTCAGCAAAAAAGACAGTTTCCTCTCTATCTCCAGGCATAAATGTCCAAATTTCGTCTGCTGTAAAACTTAATATTGGAGCAATCCAACGGACAAAATATTCTAAAATATAATAAATAGCTGTTTGAGCTGATCGTCTTGCTACAGAGTTCTTTTGACAAGTATATTGACGATCTTTAATAATATTAAGATAAAACCCTCCCATATCTGTAACACAAAAATTATGTAGCTTCTGATAGATTTGATGAAACTGGTAGCCATCATATGCTGCCAAAATTTCCTTGTGCGTCTCAATAGTTAAGCCTATAGCCCAACGATCAAGCTCTAACATATCGTCAAAAGGTACCAAATTTTTAGAAGGATCAAAGTCATTTAAATTAGATAAGAAAAAGCGTGCTGTATTTCTAATTCTTCGATATGAATCACCAGTTCTTTTCAAAATTTCGTCAGACACAGACATTTCATTACTACAATCAGTAGCTGCAACCCATAATCTTAGTACATCAGCCCCCTGATCATTTATAACTTGCTGTGGAGATAAAACATTGCCAACAGATTTAGACATTTTGTGACCGCTTGCATCCACAACAAACCCATGTGTCATAACTGCTTTATATGGGGAGTTCTCTTTTATTGCTATTGCAGTTTTGAGGGATGACTGGAACCACCCTCTATGCTGATCAGAGCCCTCTAAGTAAAGGTCAGCTGGAAACTGTAATTCTTTTCGATCATCAAGTACTGCAGAATGAGTAACACCAGAATCAAACCAAACATCTAAAGTGTCACTCACTTTACTATAATCATTCGCTTGATCTCCAAGTAAATCTTTTATATCTGTTTGATACCAAAAATCTATGCCTTGCTTTTCTACGCCAGCCGCTATGACCTCGATTAGTTTAGATGTATCTGGGTGGATTTCGCCTGTTGAATTATGCACAAAAAGTGTGATGGGAACGCCCCACGTTCGCTGACGTGATATACACCAGTCTGGGCTATTCTCAAGCATTCCATCTATTCGAGCCTTTCCCCATTCTGGATACCAAGAGACCAAAGGGACTAGTTTTTTGGCTTTTTCCAATAAACCATTTTTAGTCATACTTATAAACCACTGCGGTGTAGCACGATAAATTAACGGTGTTTTAGTACGCCAACAATGTGGATAGCTATGTGTAAATTTACTGCTAGCTATAAGTCTAGCTTTAGATTTTAGTAATTCTATAACCTGTTCATCAACCTTATAAATATGCTCTCCAGCAAAGAAATCTACGTCTTTTCGAAATACGCCGTTATCTGCAATATAATTTAAAGTAGTAATTTTGTATTTTTCTGCAACAATAAAATCGTCTACTCCATGATCTGGAGCAGTATGCACGCAACCTGTACCAGCATCTGTTGTGACATGATTTCCAAGAATTATAGGTACTTTTCGATCATTAAAAGGGTGATTCAGGCTTAATAGCTCAAACAGATGGCCTTTGGCGCGACCTACGATTTCATAGTCCTCAACTCCCCATCGAGCTAAAACTGAATCGACAAGTAATTCAGCCACTAAATATCTTCCAGATGGTAAATTGAGGGGCTGGCATGATAAAAGCACATAATCTAAATCAGGGTTTAAGCAGACTGCTTGATTTGATGGAAGTGTCCAAGGAGTTGTAGTCCAAATAACAACAAATATATTACCATTACCACTAATATCAGCTACTGCTTTGACAAAAGTCTGCTCATCAGCAACTGGGAATGCAACGTCAATCGAAAAAGATGATTTGTCTTGATACTCAACCTCGGTTTCAGCTAAAGCAGAAGCCCCTACTACACTCCAATATACAGGCTTATAGCCTTTAACAAGATGTCCGTTTTTGATAACCTTACCAAGCGCACGAATAATACTAGCCTCGAATTTTTTATCCATAGTAAGATAAGGATTATTCCATTCAGCAAAAACTCCAAGACGCACAAAGTCCTTCATTTGACCGTCTACTTGTCGTTGTGCATATTCTCGACACTTTTCACGAAAATTATTATGATCTACCTTAATACCAGCTTTACCTATTTTTTTTTCTACCTCATGCTCGATGGGAAGCCCATGGCAATCCCAGCCTGGTATATATGGCGCATCGAAACCACTTAGGCTTTGAGATTTAATTACAATATCTTTCAAGATTTTATTAACGGCATGACCAATATGTATTTTGCCATTAGCGTATGGAGGGCCATCGTGTAGAATAAACTTTTTTCTACCTTGTCGCCTCTCGCGCAATCTTTCATAAAGTTTGTTTTCCTGCCACTTTTTTAGCATATCAGGCTCCCTCTGAGCGAGATTAGCCTTCATCGGAAATGCGGTAGCAGGTAAATTTAAAGTTGGCTTATAATCAATCATTTTTTTAAAATCTTCTTTTATTTTTTGGAAAAATATTTTGTAGCGCTCTGTATATCAGAATGAATCTGTTTGGCCATTAAATCTACAGAAGAAAAGTTTTTTTCACCACGTATTTTAGACTTAAATTCTACATGTATCCTTTGGCCATATATATCTTCGTTAAAGTTTAGCAAATGAACCTCAAGAACTGGTTTAACCAGGTCTCCTATAGTTGG
The DNA here is from genome assembly GCA_964608185.1 of uncultured Porticoccus sp. Lineage (GTDB taxonomy): Bacteria > Pseudomonadota > Gammaproteobacteria > Pseudomonadales > Porticoccaceae > Porticoccus. The sequence goes on from CAZSMR010000018.1 coordinate 9,836, forward strand.
CCTAATACCCACATTAGCGACACCAGGTAAGAAGCGGCCATTAATTATAACTTCTACTACAAAAACTCCGCTTAATGGCGCACTATAGCGCTTTAACTGGACATTAGCAGTGGGTACACCAATCTCTCTGCCAAGTCTTTGCCCATAGATAACACAACCTGTAATTCTAAACGGCTTACCTAAGAGACATTTCGCCAAGGTGAAGTCTGACACATTTATAGCTGAACGAATCCAAGTGCTACTTATACGCTTATCTTGGTATTCCAAGGTGCAAGTATCGATTACGTCAAAATTATTCTCACATCCAAATTTTTTCAACAATTGATAGTTACCACTTCTATCATGCCCAAACTTAAAGTCATCACCCACTACCAAGCATCTAATTTTTAGGCCTGAAATTAAAACTTGCTCAATAAAATCTGTTGCCGACAAACTACGCAAAGAACGGTTAAACTGAAGACAGAAAACTTTATCCACACCAACTTCAATTAATTCTTCAACTTTTTCTCGTAAACGCATCAATCGAGCTGGAGCTTGTTCGCCAGTAAAAAATTCTCGTGGCTGAGGTTCAAATATCATCACAACTGATGGGAGTCGAAGCTCACTAGCTTTATCAATAAGCTGCTTCAATATAGCTCGATGCCCGAGATGAACGCCATCGAAGGATCCAATAGTTGCAACACAACCAGTTCGCGCAGGCTTTAAGTTATGCAAGCCTCTAATAAACTTCTTATTATATTTAGTCACACGCCATCGATTTAAAAAACGAAATAAAATTATACCCACCCAAAGAGATTAAAAATAGGTGGGCTTCTCATTATTTAACGGTAAACTTTGCTTATAGGTGGTCTGATATAAATTTATTGATTTTTTATATATGCAATACGAAAACCACTCAAGAAAAGAATTGAAACATAAACTGCTGTGCCTAAAACACAAATTAGCCCTAGTAAACTTAATCTCTCCCACCATATCATATCAAACCAGCTACCTAGATAAGCTGTACATCCGTACAAGAAAATACACATAGAAATATTTGCATTAAATAGCATTAGTAAAAATTTTTGCCAACCAGGTTGCGGTCTATAAATATCATTTTTACGTAAACCTTGAAATAGCAAAAAACTATTTAAAATAGCAGCTAATGTTGTTGCTAAGGCCAAACCAACATGGCCTATTCCTAGGTAAAAATGGAGGGGCAGTATCAATACAATGCTAAGCCCTATATTGGCAATGATAGCTATAATACCTATACGGACAGGCGTTTTAACATCCTGACGAGCGAAGTATCCCGGAGCTAGCACCTTTATTAACATAAACGCTACTATACCCGCTGAATAAGCACGCAAACTAAGAGTTGCCATATTCATATCTCTAGATGTCAATAGCTCTCCATAATAAAATAGTGAGATTAAAATGGGTTCTGCTAAAATCATTAGAGCTAATGTTGCGGGTATCGCAATAACAGATACTAACCGAATAGCCCAATCTATCATCATACTAAACTTTTCAATATTGTCGGATACATGCTGTCTTGATAAATTAGGAAGTATTACGGTGGCAATGGCAACACCAAAAACGCCTAGCGGAAGACCGGCAAGACGGTCAGAGTAGTAAAGCCAAGAAATACTTCCTGTCGGAAGAAAAGAGGCTATCATCGTATCTAACAACAGGTTTATTTGGGTCACTGAAACACCAAAAATCGCCGGGGCCATTAGTGCTAATATCTTTACAACACCATCATCGCGCCAAACTACAACTGGAGAAGGCAGCATATGGATTTTAGCCAAAAAAGGTAGCTGAAATAAAAGCTGAATTATACCTGCGGCTAACACTCCCCAAGCAAGAGCATATACCGGCTGATCAAACCAAGGTGAAACAAAAATAGCAGCAATTATCAAAGATATATTCAGAAAAATTGGAGTAATTGCAGGTACTGCGAATCTATCATAACTATTTAAAATAGCTCCTGCAAAACCCGTCAATGATATCAAGAGCAAATAAGGAAACGTGATCCTAAGCATATCGCTAGTTGCAGAAAATTTTTCTGGGTCGTCCAACCAAAATCCAAATGCAAAAATACCAGTAATCAAGGGCGAAGCTATGACAACCAAAACTGTAATTGCAATAAGAATAGAGCCTAGAACACCAGCCACTATATCAACGAGGGCTTTTACTGCAGCCTTATTACCAGCCTCCCTGTATTCTGCTAAAACCGGAATAAACGCATTAGAAAACGCACCTTCAGAAAATAGTTTACGAAAAAAATTAGGGATTTTAAATGCAACAAAAAAAGCATCCGCCATAGCATCTGCTCCTATAAATCTTGCGATAACTACATCCCTTATCAATCCAACAAACCTGGAACAAGTAGTCATTAAAGAAACTATAGAGCCTGATTTTAGTAAATTTGTTGATCTGGCTCCCAGATCTTCTGTTTCAGTTTTATGGCGAGCATCTTGATCCTTCAAAACCTAAACTCCGATGATTTAATTAAAAAATAAATCGTTGAAAACAGTTTAGTTCTAAGCTAGTTTTTATAGGTAAACCGAGCTCAAATCTAATATAAACATGACAAGAGTAACTATAACGCTTAATTTTAGTGATTATTATAAAGGTTTCACAACAATGCGTATTGATAAGCGCAGATAAACATTGTATATTCTCGCGCCTTGAATCTAAGTCTATAACTTTAGTACAGTCTAATAAGGAGCACTAGGTGGCCAATTCCCCACAAGCACGCAAAAGAGCGCGTCAAAATGAAAAGAGTCGAAAACACAACGGCGGATTGCGCTCGATGGTTCGAACTTATTTAAAGAAGACGGACGCTGCTATTGAGTCAGGAAAAATAGAAGCAGCGCAGGCTGCTTTTGATGAATTTGTTCCAATGCTTGACCGAATTGCAGACAAGGGGATAATTCACAAAAATAAAGCTGCACGACATAAAAGCCGGCTAAACCATAGGATAAAGGCTCTTTCATCTAGCTAAATTAGTTTTAGTCTAAAACCGTATTGAATATTAGATTTGCAGGAACACTCAAATCATTATATATGATCAACATAAAACTAAGTTATCTCTGTGGATCAACTCTTCAGAATCACAATAGCCTAATTGGTCAGCAATCTTTGAGCTGCTTTTACCAAGTATTTTAATACTTTCAGTAGAATTGTAATTAACTAATCCTCTAGCAATTTCTTTCCCTTTTTCATCAATACATTTTACAAGGTCACCTTTAGAAAAACTTCCCTCAACGCTTATAATACCGACTGGAAGAAGGCTTTTACCATGATCTATTAGCATTCTTGTAGCACCTGAATCAATAGTTAGCGAGCCGCAGACATTAAGCCTACCTACCAACCACTGCTTACGAGCTACGATTGGCTCTTTATCAGAAACCAATAAAGTGCCGAGTACTTCACCCTCTGACAGACGTGTCAAGATCCGCTTAATTCTACCACCGGCTATAATAGTATTTGTACCCGAACGTGCAGCAAGTTTCGCAGCCCTAAGTTTTGTTATCATCCCTCCTCTGCCTAAAGAGCTTGAAGAACCAGCAAATTTATACAGGGCCTCATCTCCAGATTTTCCGCTGACAATCAAGTTAGCCTTTGAAATTTTACTAGGGTCTGCATCAAAGAGTCCATCCTGATCAGTAAGTATTACTAATAAATCAGCATCTATTAGATTGGCGACCATAGCAGCGAGAGTATCATTATCTCCAAAGCGAATCTGTTCAGTTGCCACAGTGTCATTTTCATTAATTATTGGTACAACACCTAGTTTAATTAATTCTTGAAGTGTGTTTCTTACATTCAGGTAACGTTCGCGATTTGAAATATCATCATGATCTAACAAAATTTGAGCAGTATTGCGCCCATATTGTTGAAATTGAAATTCATAAGCCTGCACAAGTCCTGCTTGTCCAACAGCAGCGGCGACCTGTAATTCATGAACTGAGGATGGTCTTGTACCCCAACCAAGTCTGGACATACCTTCAGCTACTGCGCCGGAAGAAACAATTATGATTTCTATCCCTTCGTTCATCTGACTTGCTATTTGTTCTGCCCATTGCGCAATAGCAACTTTATCAAGTCCATTACCATCGTCTGTTAGCAAGGCACTTCCAATTTTTATAACCCAGCGTTTGGATTTTTTTATAGAATCTCTATCATTAGTCATATATTGCCCAGCTAGATTATTATTCTTGCTCGCAGCAAGCTCATAAACATTCTTGTATATTAAAAAAGATAATTAAATGGGATGATTTTGGAATAATTTTTATTTAATTACTATGTATAACCTCAATATCATCATCGCTAGCTGGTATTTGTCGTTTCTGTAGCAACTCTATTCTTTCTTTAGCCTCAAGCTGCATCTTGGACTGGAGGTCTAGCTCATGGGCTGCAGCATTTGGGTCACCTTTCTCATCATCCCAGCATTCCTCTAAACGATACATTATATCTTGGCAAAGTACCTCTGTCCCTAAAGAACCGAGAGCGGAGATATAGCGAACAGGTCCATTCCATTTTAGTTTTTTTACCACATCTGCACATCGAATTATTCTTTCGCTTTCTGGTAACAAATCAATTTTATTTAATATCAACCAGCGCTCACGACAGTAAAGTGTATGACTAAATAGATCTAATTCATTCTCAATAATCTTAGCATTACTAGCTGGACAAGATCCATCTGCTGGCAACATGTCAACCAAATGAAGAAGTATGCGCGTTCTGGTCAGATGCTTCAAAAAACGGATTCCTAAACCTGCACCTTCTGCGGCGCCCTGAACCAAACCTGGGATGTCAGCAATGACAAAACTACGGTACCTTTGTGGGCTCACCACCCCTAAGTTTGGAACTAAAGTAGTAAATGGATAATCTGCTACCTTAGGTCGTGCAGCTGAAACCGCCCTGATAAAAGTAGATTTTCCTGCATTGGGAAGCCCAAGTAAGCCAACATCTGCTAAAACTTTGAGTTCTAATTTCAAGTGGCGTAATTCACCATCAGTTCCAGGAGAAGTTTGTCTTGGTGCACGATTAGTGCTCGACTTATAACGGGTATTACCTAAACCGTGATAGCCGGCTTTTGCCACTAGTAGACGCTGCCCATCGGAGGTTATATCGCCGAGCACTTCTTCGGTATCTTCATCAAAGATTGTTGTGCCAACAGGCACTTGAAGAATAAGATGATCTCCACCCTTTCCGGTACAATTTTGTGGCTTTCCTGTTTCACCACTCTCAGCATTAAAATTTCGCTGGAATCGAAAATCTACCAATGTATTAAGGCTATCGCTACCTTCTAGATAAACATTACCTCCATCACCCCCATCGCCTCCATCTGGACCGCCTCTTTCAATGAATTTTTCGCGACGCAAACTGAGACACCCTTTACCACCTCGGCCTGCCTGAACATGTATAGTTGTTTCATCAACAAATTTCATAACGTCGAACCACTAGTATATCTTTAACATAAACTCAAAATTTAGCTTAGCATCTAACAGAGTATACATTTTCCAGAAAACGGTTATAAGTTTCATAAAAATATAGCTTAAAAACAAGATATCCAAACGAAAAAACCCCGCTTTCGCAGGGCTTTAAATTAAATCAAGAGGTGATTAAGCTGCATATTATACCGAAACTATATCAACATACTTGCGATTTTTTGGTCCTTTTACCGAAAACTGTACCTCTCCAGCACTAGTTGCAAAAATCGTATGGTCTCTTCCAATCCCTGCATTATCACCAGCATAGAATTTCGTACCTCGTTGTCTAACAATAATACTGCCTGCGGGAACTTGTTCACCACCGAAACGCTTGATACCAAGTCGCTTACTTTGCGAATCGCGTCCATTACGGGTACTACCACCAGCTTTCTTGTGAGCCATAACGCTCTCCTATTACTTTTCTTCGGGCTTGTTTTTTGGTTTAGTTACAGCCTTTGCTTTAGCTACAACCTTTGATTTTGGTTTAACTACTGACTTAGCTTTTGGTTCAACTACAGTTTTAACCTTTAGTTTAGTTTTAATTTCGGTTTTAACTTTTGATTTAGTCGCACTTATATTTACAATTTTAATTTCAGTAAACCACTGTCGATGACCCATTTGTTTACGGCTATGCTTACGACGATTAAACTTAATAATTCTTATTTTATCGGCACGACCATGGCTTAATATTTCTGCAGTAACTTTTGCTCCGCTGATATACGGCGTACCAATTTTTACTTTCTCTCCATCTGTGACCATGAGCACTTCATCAAAGTGAATTTTTTCACCTGTGGCTACGTCTAGTTTTTCTACACGAAGGAATTCTCCCTCTTCAACACGATGCTGTTTACCGCCACTTTTAATAACTGCATACATAAAGTCTACTCCGTATTCGCATCAACCAGTTTGTGCCCAAAAAACTATTTCTTCAGGCCGGTTTTACGAGGGCGTGAATTTTATGACAAACATGCTTTAATCGCAAGAATAAAATTTTTTAAAACATCTATAATAGTTATAATAACTCGGTTAGATAAATTTTAGGAACTTGAAATGTTACCTTTTTACCAAGTAGTCAAATCTGAATTTGAAGAAGTTAACGGTATTATTATTAATCGCTTGAGTTCCGAAGTCGATCTAGTCGAAAATATTGGCCAATATATTATTGATGGTGGCGGCAAACGTTTAAGGCCGTTACTAGTGCTCCTAAGCGCCAAAATTTCTGGATACACAGGCTCAAAACATCTTTCCCTCGCAGCTATTGTTGAGTTTATACACACCGCCACTTTGCTTCATGATGATGTAGTTGATACTTCTGATCTGCGCCGCGGGAAAGCAACCGCGAATTCAAAATTTGGGAACGCACCTAGTGTGCTAGTTGGTGATTTTCTATACTCACGGGCATTTCAGATGCTCGTTGAGGTTGATGATATGAAAATTATGAGTACTATTGCGGATACTACTAATGCAATATCTGAGGGCGAGGTTCAACAGTTAGCCAATGCTAGAAATCCTATGATCTCTGAAGAAATATATAAAAAAGTAATTTTCAAAAAAACAGCTATACTTTTCGAGGCTGCTACAAAAGTGGGGTCCCAGATAGCTGGATCTAATTCCAAGGATGAAAAAACTTTAAGTGACTATGGTAGACATATCGGAATGGCATTTCAGTTAATGGACGATGTTCTAGATTATAATGGTACTTCCGAAAATCTAGGTAAAAATATAGGAGATGATCTAGCAGAAGGAAAGACAACTCTACCATTAATTTATGCAATGAAAAAAGGAACAAAGCAACAAAAATTACTTATCCAGAAAGCCATAAAGAATGCTAGTTTTGATAAATTAGGACTTATTCTTGATGCTATTAAAGATACTGGAGCCCTAGATTACACAATGTCTTGCGCAAAAAAACATGCTACAGAAGCTAAGCATTGCCTAGTAGGCCTATCAGATAGTAAAGAAAAAAAAGCAATGCTAGAACTCGCTGAATTTTCTATTGACCGTCAGTATTAAGTAATATTTATAGCTAATTTTAGCTTATTGTTTGAATAAAAAAATCTGAGGTTGACTACAATGTTTATATTTTCTGGACTTAGTATACGAGATCAGATTAAATTCTTCATAAGGTGCTGTTGACTTTATATAGAACTAGATATGTAAAATGTAATATTAAAAAAGGTTAAACAATTAATGACAACTTTTATTCCACAATCGCAGAACTCATATAATTATGATGAGCTAATATCTTGTAGTGAAGGAAAACTTTTTGGCGATGGGAATGCTCAGCTTCCTGGTCATAATATGCTGATGGTAGACAGGATAACCCATATTCATGCAACTGAAGGAAAATATGGAAAAGGAACGATGATTGCTGAACTAGACATACGACCGGATTTATGGTTTTTTGGATGCCATTTTGAGGGCGACCCTGTTATGCCAGGCTGTTTAGGTCTCGATGCTATGTGGCAACTAACTGGATTTTTCTTAGCATGGAAAGGAAACCAAGGTCGAGGTAGAGCACTTGGTTCAGGAGAAGTTAAATTTGTAGGTCAAATTCTTCCTTCTGCCAAACTAGTTACATACAAGATAGATGTGTCTCGGATAGTTGAACGCAAACTAAAAATGGTTATAGCTGATGGAACTGTATCTGTAGATGGTAGAGAAATTTATTCGGCCAAGGACCTCCGAGTTGGTTTATTCGATTCAACTGACAACTTCTGAAAGTTTATATTATAATTCATTTCTACATTATTAAGATCGGTCATATAGATGACGAAATTAAAAACTAGTCCAGGGGCATAAAATGAAACGAGTAGTGATTACTGGAATGGGTATTGTCTCTTGCTTAGGTAACGATAAAAAAACTGTTACCAAATCATTGTATGATTGTATTTCAGGTATAGCTTTCCAGGAAGAGTTCAAAGAAATGGGTCTGCGCTGCAATGTTGCAGCAAAACTGGATCTTGATGTAGCCGAACATATTGACAGAAAAGTATCTAGATTTATGGGTCCATCAGCGTCATATGGCTATATAGCTATGGGGAAAGCAATCGCAGATGCTTCTCTATCAGAAAGTCAGGTTTCTAATATTCGTACAGGCCTTGTAATGGGCTCTGGAGGCGTTTCAGGAGAAATGTTTACAGAGACAATTGATGTTATGCGTGATCGTGGAATAAAGCGAGCTGGGCCCTACAGGGTGACTCAAATAATGGCTAGTACTGTTTCTGCATGCCTTGCAACTCCGTATAAAATAAAAGGAACAAATTACTCTATTTCATCTGCCTGTGCCACTAGTGCTCATTCTATTGGGCATGCCATGGAACTTATACAGATGGGTAAGCAAGATATTGTATTTGCTGGTGGTGCAGAAGATATGCATTGGTCTATGGCAGGAATGTTTGATGCAATGGGTGCTTTATCAAGCAAATATAATGATACTCCTGAATTAGCGTCCAGAGCATATGATGCCGATAGAGATGGTTTTGTTCCAGGAGTTGGTGCAGGATGCCTTGTGGTAGAAGAGCTAGAGCATGCTTTAGCTAGAGGTGCAAAAATTTACGCCGAAATCACAGGATATGGAGCTACATCAGACGGACATGATATGGTTGCGCCTTCAGGAGAAGGGGCGGCTCGATCAATGCAAATGGCGATGGAAACATCAGACGGAAAAATTGACTACATAAATACTCACGGTACCAGCACTCCCGTTGGTGACCTTGCTGAACTATCAGCAATAAAAACTGTATTCGGTAATGATGTGCCACCTATAAGTTCGACAAAGTCTTTATCTGGCCATGGTCTTGGTGCTGCTGGAGTACAAGAAGCTATATATTGCTTGCTGATGATGGAAAGTAACTTTATTTGTGCGTCAGCAAATCTTGATAATCTTGATTCTGAAGCTGTAGGATTGCCAATTTTAAGCAGTCGTGTGGATAACGCTAATTTGAATCATATTATGAGTAACAGCTTTGGATTTGGTGGAACTAACGCAACCTTAATTTTCAAAAAATATTAAACATTAGTACTCAATGTGTAGCCATTAAGCTTACATTATTTTCGATCCACCCCATCCAAGACTTCGGCATGGAATTTAAAACCTAAACCTGTTAGATTATAATTTAAAGCTAACAATATTGAAATTGAGGCAAAATATGGCTCGCGGCATAAATAAAGTAATCTTAGTGGGTAACTTAGGGAAAGATCCAGAAGGTAAGTTTATGCCCAACGGTAATGCTGTTACAAATATAACAATTGCTACCAGTGAATCATGGAAAGACAAGCAAACGGGTCAACAGCAAGAAAGGACTGAATGGCATAAGGTGGTTTTCTTTAATCGCCTAGCAGAAATTGCAAGCGAATACTTAAAGAAAGGGTCCAAGGTTTATTTAGAAGGGGCATTGCGTACAAGAAAATGGCAAGCCCAAGATGGACAGGATCGTTATACAACTGAGATAGTTGCTAATGAAATGCAGATGCTAGATAGTCGAGGAGGATCCTCAGAATACGCAGCTCCAGCCACAGTGAGCGAGAGCAATACACCTCAACAACAGATTGATGTTGGGACCGCCAACAAAAGTTCGTCTAAACCCCAGGATTCTGTATCAAATACTTTCGATGATGATATTCCATTTTAATATCAAGGAATAATGTAGTTATTAGTGTTTAAAAATATATTTTTCTGCCCAAAACTTTCTCCATGCTTTCTGGACAAAATAGATCTACATCTATTTTAAAGTAAGCTAGCTGTTGTCCTTCAATTAAAACAACGTCACATACCCCTGGTACAACATTTATATAATCATCAGCTACTAAGATGTCTTTAGAGGTAAGCTGAATAGTTAAAGTCTTTAGGTGGAGAGGTTTTTTCATTGTGAGTGCGAAAATAGCCCATATAGCGATTAATAAGGCGGCTAACCAGAAAACTCCTGAGTGACTAAAATGATGGGCAACTAATCCACCAGAAACTCCTCCTAAAAAAGCTCCTAGAAATTGGCTTGTAGAGTAAATACCCATAGCAGTGCCCTTCCCACCAGCAGGAGCTAGTTTGCTAACTAGTGATGGTAGTGTCGCTTCAAGTAAATTAAATGCCATAAAAAAAACAAACAGACCTATTAAAAAAATAACTTTATTTTCTAGGCCACTGCCAAGCAGTATTTCGCCTATAGCAAGCAGTAATATTGCACCTACAAAAACTGATTTTATTTTTTGTTTGATCTCAGCCATTATTAAAAATGGCAACATACAGATAAATGATAATCCTAAAACAGTCAAATAAATTACCCAATGACCTTCACGACCAAAGTTTAAACTTTGTTCTAAAATCAGAGGAACAGAAATCCAAGTTGCCATTTGTGCGAAATGCAATACTGCTATGCCAAAGTTGAGTCTTAATAATTCTTTATCTTTTAATAGCTTTGAAAACATCTCTGGCAATGCTTGGGACTCAGCATTCGATGACAGAACTGCCGGGGAAGGTACAATAAAAATTAATATTAATATACCGAAGACTGATAAAATTGCTGTCAACCAAAATAATCCTGCAAGTCCCCATAGATTAGCTAGAATTGGTCCAACAATCATAGATAGAGCGAAAGAAACACCAATACTTCCGCCAATGACTGCCATAGCTTTTGTTCGACTCTGCTCCGTCGTAAGATCTGAAAGTAAAGCCATTATGGTGCTTGCGACTGCTCCAACTCCCTGTAATGCACGCCCAGCAATTAAACCCCACATAGAGTCCGACATAGCAGCCAACATACTGCCAAAGAAAAAAATAAGCATTCCAGCAAATATTACAGGTTTTCTACCAATTCTATCTGATATAAAACCTAAGGGTATTTGAAAGATACCTTGGGTCAGACCATATATTCCTAGAGCAACACCTACAAGAATAGTAGTGCTACCAGTATATTGTCCTGCATATAAAGACAAAACCGGCAGCAACATAAATAAGCCAATCATTCGAAAAGCATAAAGAGATGCCAGACCGAATAGGCCTTTTCTTTCTAGTGGATTCATTGATTATTGGTTATCTATAAACTAAGTGAAGATACATTATAGATTGCATCCCTTATCGATGTAATGCCTAAAAGAGTAAAGCTTCACTTTAAAATAGCGATAATTAAAAAATAGGCGTATTAATATAGATATCGTTCAATAAAAAACACAATCTCTCTTGCTTTATCACTACTATTTAATCATTATTGCCTGTCAATTTTTAGGCTATATCATGTATGAAAAATATTTCCATTCACGGCGCAAAAACACACAACCTAAAGTCAGTAGATCTTGTTCTTCCTAGAGATAAGCTCATTGTGATTACTGGATTATCTGGTTCAGGAAAGTCATCGCTAGCTTTTGATACACTTTATGCAGAGGGTCAACGAAGGTATGTAGAATCTTTGTCTGCGTACGCGCGGCAGTTCTTATCTATGATGGAGAAACCCGATGTAGACCATATCGAAGGGTTATCGCCTGCTATCTCTATTCAGCAGAAATCTACATCTCACAACCCAAGATCTACCGTAGGAACAATTACAGAAATTCATGATTATTTACGGCTACTTTATGCAAGAGCAGGAGAACCAAAGTGTCCAGATCACAATACAGACTTAAAGGCACAAACTATTAGTCAAATGGTCGATCAGGTTCTTGCATTACCTCGTGACTCTAAATTAATGCTATTAGCGCCTATTATTAGAGACCGAAAAGGCGAACATGCCCACATCTTTCAAAATATGCGGGCCCAAGGTTTCATTCGAGCCCGTATAGACGGGTTGGTAGTAGATCTTGACGATATACCTATATTAGAAAAGAATAAGAAACATACTATCGAGATAGTAGTTGATCGATTTAAAGTTAAGAAAGAAGTACAACTTAGACTGACTGAATCCTTTGAGGCGGCAATTAATCTCTCTGAAGGGTTAGCAATTATAAGCTCTATGGACGGATCTCCAATAGTCAGCTCAACAGAAAAAAATAATCAAAACTTAAATAACGCATCAGAAATTCTTTTTTCTTCTAGGTTTGCATGCTCTATCTGCAATTATAGTATCGACGAGCTTGAACCTAGGATGTTTTCTTTCAATAGTCCATCTGGGGCTTGCCCAGATTGCGATGGGTTAGGTGTTAAGCAATTTTTTGATGTGGATCTAATTGTACAGTTCCCAGAATGCTCTATTTCTGAAGGAGCTATTAGAAGCTGGGATAGAAAAAATTTATTTTATTTTAATATGCTCACCTCGCTCGCTGGGCATTTTAATTTTAACATTGATAGCCCATTTCAGGACCTTGACCCTCAACATCAACAAGTAATTCTCTTTGGAAGTGGGAAAGAAATCATAGAGTTCAATTATACCAATGATAAAGGTATAACCTTTAAACGCACCCATACTTTTGAGGGCATCATTCCTAATATGGAGAGACGCTATAAAGAGACGGAATCTCATCATGCAAGAGAAGATCTCACAAAATATCTAAATATTCAAAGTTGCCCAGAGTGCGATGGTGCTCGTCTTAGAAAATCAGCAAGGCATGTATTTATTGATGGGAAATCACTTCCTGAAATAGGTAATTTTCCAGTCGGGGATCTTGCAAACTACTATACAAATTTGCACTTAGACGGAAGCAGAGGAGAAATTGCGGAAAAGATTTTAAAAGAAATCAGGAATCGTTTGAATTTTTTAGTAGATGTTGGACTAAATTATCTTAACTTGAATCGAAGTGCAGAAAGTCTATCTGGGGGAGAGGCCCAAAGAATAAGATTAGCTAGCCAAATTGGTGCTGGTCTTGTAGGTGTTATGTATATTTTAGATGAGCCTTCTATTGGATTACATCAGAGAGATAATGAGCGTTTGTTGGCTACTCTTACTAGATTGCGAGATATCGGCAATACAGTGATTGTAGTCGAGCATGATGAAGAAGCTATTAGAGGTGCAGACTATATTGTAGATATTGGGCCTGGAGCTGGTATACATGGTGGAGAAGTTGTGGCTCAAGGGAGTTATGAAGATATCTTAAGTGCAAAGCGCTCTCTCACCGGAGATTATTTGTCCGGCCGTAAAAAAATAATTATTCCTTCAAAACGTACCTCACCCAATGACAAAAAAATAATATTAAATGGAGCCAATGGGAACAACCTTAAAAATGTGTGTTTAGAGATTCCAGTAGGTCTGCTTACCTGCATAACTGGTGTTTCAGGGTCTGGAAAATCAACCTTGATAAATGAAACTCTTTATCCTATTGCCGCCACCGAGCTCAACAGAGCTACAACAAAAAAAGCTGCAGCTTACGAATCTATTCAAGGGATTGAAAATTTTGATAAATGCGTAGATATTGATCAAAGCCCAATTGGTAGGACTCCCAGATCAAATCCTGCTACATACACTGGTATATTTACGCCGATCAGAGAGCTATTTTCTGGTACGCAAGAAGCTCGCTCTAGAGGCTACAAACCTGGTAGGTTTAGCTTTAATGTTAAAGGGGGTCGATGTGAAGCATGCCAAGGTGACGGTCTTATAAAAGTAGAGATGCACTTTCTTCCAGATGTCTATGTGCCTT
>CAZSMR010000019.1:0-23551 GCA_964608185.1 uncultured Porticoccus sp.
TGGGACAAAAAACTGCATCCCGAACGAATTCTCTCATCAACCATAACATCTTAGTTATATAAAGTACGGATACTATTCAAATTTTTGGCTATCAGTCCACCCTGAGAACTCAGGATGGCGGTCCTAACAACATACCTACTTAAGCTAAGATATAAACAAACAAAAATAATCCAACCCAAACAACGTCTACAAAGTGCCAGTACCATGATGCAGCCTCAAAACCAAACTGATCTTTTTCATTGAAGTGCCCTTTAAGACCTCGCAAAAATTGTACAAGTAACATAATTGTACCGAATGTTACATGTAATCCATGGAAACCTGTCATCATAAAAAATATTGTTCCATATATTCCAGACTCGAGCGTTAAGCCCATATGAACGTAAGCTTCTATATATTCTTCTGCCTGCAAAACTAAGAAAATCATACCGAGTAAAACTGTGATACCTAACCATATATTAAATTTTTTCCGATCGTTGTTCTTCAAGCCAGTATGGGCAATATGTACGGTGACACTAGAGCTTAAAAGAATGACGGTGTTCCAAAGTGGGAGCCAGTGTAAGATTCTGTCCCAGCCAGGAAAACTCATATTCTGCTCAGGGCCTAAAAACTTTGCGGCGTCACCATTAGCTGCTTGATCAGGTGTTATCATTAAAGGCCATGTCGGCTCAAAACCTGCCCATAAAAGATCATTTTCTGTTGCCTCACCTCCCAACCAAGGAATTACTAATGCTCTGATATACCATAGCGATCCAAAAAATACAGCAAAGAACATTACTTCAGAAAAAATAAACCAGCCCATTCCCCAAACATAGGAACGTTTTAGCTGATCACTATTCATTCCTGCCATGTTTTCTTCTATTACTAAGCTAAACCACTTGTAAAGAGTAGCAGATATCACAAATGCCCCGATCCAAAAGACTAAAGAGCTTTCACCTTGAACCCAAGAACCAGCCCCTAGAGCAATTAGGCCCAATCCTGTAGCTGCAAAAATCGGAAACTTGCTGGACTCTGGAACGTAGTAATCGCCTTCAGTTGACATTTTTTTTCTCCTTCCTTGGCTCTAATAGGGCAGTCAAATTCATCGGTTCAGTCGTGCAACTGGAAATTTTGCACTGCTTACGCTATCAGTTACATCAAATAGTGTATAAGACAATGTGATAGTGTTAACCGTTTTTGGTATGTCCTTATCCACAATGAAAACTAGCGGCATGTCTATTTCACTCCAAGCACTCAAGGGCTGTTGATTAAAGCAGAAGCACTCAGTTTTATGAAAGTATTTTGTTGCATTGAACGGTGTCAAATTTGGGACAGCTTGAGCTACCATATCTTTTGATGTCCGATTTTTTGCATAAAATGCTACAGCTTTTGGTTCTCCTGGATGAACCGTAACCTCAGTAACTCTAGGCGAGAAATCCCATGGCATCGAACCATTATTTACTGTGAGAAACTGTACCTTGATAGTACGAGAAGTATCAACAGTTGTATCTTGGACTTCGTAACGACCGCTTGTCTTACCACCAATACCAGTAAGATCACATAAAGCATAATATAATGGCGGCATCAAAAAAACAGCGAACACAAACATTCCTACTGCTCCAATCGATAACTTAAGCAGTGTTTTTTTAATCGAATTTTTCGGAATATCTTTCTCCATTACTTTATTACCGGAGGTGTCGCAAACGTATGGTAAGGAGCCGGTGTAGCAACCATCCACTCTAATCCTTCAGCACCATCCCAAGTTTTTGGTTCACTTACTGGCTTGCCTGAACGGATAGTACTTATGACATTGTAAAGAAATAATAACTGGGCTGTGCCATAGATGAACGCCCCAATACTTGACACCATGTTCCAATCTGAAAATTGTAAAGCATAGTCCGAATAACGACGTGGCATTCCAGCTAAACCTATAAAATGCTGAGGAAAAAAGGTTACATTAAATCCTATGAATCCAATCCAAAATTGAACTTTTCCCATAGTTTCGTTATACATTTTTCCAGTCCACTTTGGCAGCCAATAGTAGACGGCTGCTGTGCTGGAGAAGATAGCACCTGCTACCATCACGTAGTGAAAATGGGCAACAACAAAATAAGTATCATGATATTGAATGTCAGCTGGAGCGACAGCTAGCATTATTCCTGTGAAGCCTCCTATGGTAAACAAAATAACAAAGGCTACGGCATAAAGCATTGGTGTTTCAAAACTCAACGAACCACGAAACATAGTTGAAATCCAATTGAAAACTTTTGCGGCTGTAGGTACCGCAATAAGCATAGTGGCATACATAAAATAAAGCTCTCCACCAATGGGCATTCCTACCAAAAACATATGGTGAGCCCATACAATGAAAGATAAGAAAGCAATTGAAGCAGTTGCATATACCATAGAACTATAACCAAATAGCGGCTTACGACTGAAAGCTGGAATGATATGAGATATCACACCGAATGCTGGCAGAATTATGATATATACTTCAGGGTGGCCGAAAAACCAAAAAACATGTTGAAATAAAACTGGATCACCACCGCCTGCAGCGTTAAAGAAACTAGTCCCAAAGTTAATATCCATTAACATCATAGTCACTGCGCCAGCCAATACGGGCATTACTGCGATTAACAAAAACGCAGTAATGAGCCATGTCCATACAAACATAGGCATTTTCATAAGCGTCATACCAGGTGCTCGCATGTTGAGTACAGTAGCAATTATGTTGATAGACCCCATAATCGACGAGGCTCCCATTAGATGAACACCAAAAATAAAGTAGTTCACTGTAGGAGGCGCGTAGGTTGTTGACAGAGGCGCATAAAACGTCCACCCAAAGTTAGGTGCTCCACCTTCCATAAATAATGTAGCTGTCAGCAAAGCAAATGCAAACGGTAGAATCCAAAAACTTAGATTGTTCATTCGAGGTAAAGCCATATCTGGGGCCCCAATCTGCAGTGGAATCATCCAGTTAGCAAGACCAACGAACGCTGGCATAATTGCTCCAAAAACCATCACTAAGCCATGCATGGTAGTCATTTGATTAAAAAATTCAGGCCTGATGATCTGCATTCCGGGCTGAAACAATTCAGCACGTATAATCATTGCAAAAGAACCGCCCAATAAGAACATAGCAAAGCTGAACCAAAGATACATCGTTCCAATATCTTTATGATTTGTTGTAAATAACCAGCGACCGATACCTTTAGCAGGACCATGTGCCATGACTAAACTCTCCCTTATTTACCTTTTTTCCAATTATAAACATCGATGGGTTGAGTTATATCCCCCACATCGTTACCCCAAGCGTTTCTTTCGTATGTAATTATTGCTGCCTGATCTAATTCTGACAGCTGGTCTCCAAAAGCCTGCATCGCAGTTCCAGCTTGACCATTAACAATTATATCTATGTGTGCCTCTACCGGACCAACTGCAATCCCTTGACCAACTAGTGAGGGAAAGATACCAGGGATACCCTGACCGTTAACCTGGTGACAACCAGCACAACTGCGGTTATATGCTACTTCTCCCTTCTCCATCAGCTCATCCATGGTAAACGTTTTATTAGTTAGCTCACGAATGGCGGCCTGCTCAACTTTCTTGTCGGCAAGCCAAGTTTTAAATTCTTCTTTTTCAAGCACATTGACTACTATCGGCATGAACGCATGGCCTTTGCCACAAAGCTCGGTACACTGTCCTCGATATATTCCAGGCTTATATACGTTTGCCCATGTTTCATTAATGAAGCCAGGAAGGGCATCTCGCTTGACGCCGAAGTCAGGAACCCACCAAGAGTGAATTACATCTTGACCTGTAATCAAAAAACGTACTTTGGTATTGGCAGGAATAACTAGAGGTTCAGTCACCTCTTCATGATAATATTGACCCTTCGGTGCTGTATTATAAATTTCTGATTCCGGGGTAGCTAACTCACTCAGAAATTTTACGTCTTCTCCTAAGTATTCATACTGCCACTTCCATTGCAAACCAGTAACTTTAATATCCATTTCGGCTTCTGAAGTATCGTAAACGTCTAAAATAGTTGTAGTAGCAGGAATACACAAAAGAATAAGGATCACTGCAGGTATTGCAGTCCAAACTATTTCAGCTGTGGTATTTTCATGAAAGTTTGAAGCGACGGCTCCACGAGATTTTCGATGAGCGTACATGACATAAAACATGACTGCGAAAACCAATATGCCGGTAATTGTTACTATCCAAAATACTAGCATGTGAATATCGTAAATTGAGTTACTTACAGAGGTAACGCCTCTGGGCATGTTTACAGCCCAATTATTACCTTCTTCAGCTATTGCACTGACTGATGCCGCAAGTGATATAACGGGGGCAAACAAAAGTGTGAAAAGCATTCTTGCTCTTCTTAACATCACCCTATCTCCAATATAAAGTTGTTGTTTAGATTCATGCTTTTTATCGATCAAAGCAGTTAATATACGCGTTACTCAAAAAACTAGACGGCACTATACCAAACTTTAGGCGGTGTCCTCTAGTATTTATGGTCAATCTTTTTATCAAATTAACTAAATTAATCCCAATATTCACTATACATATTCTTTATGATAATAAAATATTCCATAAACACAAATAATAATGATAATTCTTTGAAATTAGATAGGCTTTAGAACATTGAGCTAGAAGAGAAAAGTGCACTGAAAGAGCTAATATCAATGTATATCTTTAGGGTCTATTAGCCTGACTGTTTGAATTTCAGCTAATTCTTCTTCTTTACTGGTGTTGACTCTAGTTTTTAGCTCTTTTGGGTCGTTCTGCAAAAACATTTTGTCATTGAACCCACATTTCACACATTCTCGAAAATCTTGTCCATTTTCATTGAAAATCGTTAGTTTATCCATCTCGCTACATTTTGGGCACATGGCCCCAGCAATGAAGCGTTTTTTAGCCTTGAACTTAAACATGATGAATTCCTATATCATTAACATTAATGCTAAAAATAATTCACATATTTTAACAAATAGTTAGTTGAATTTCATATATTATTAATAAAATAACTTGAGCCTTTTGCACGTAAGGCTATTATGAAAACATTCTTAAGCTATCATGGAATCCATATGTCCAATAATATTCGATCTCATAGAGACAAGACTCCTGTTTTGGGAAAAAGAGTATACGTAGATCACGCAGCTATTATTATTGGAGACGTAGACTTAGGTGACGATGTCTCTGTTTGGCCAGGGGCAGTGATTCGTGGAGATATGCATAAAATAAAGGTAGGCTGCCGTTCAAACATTCAAGATAACGCTGTTTTACATATCACGCATTCTAGTGCGTTCAATCCTGACGGGTGGCCATTAGTTATTGGTGACGATGTTATTGTAGGCCACGGAGCAATTCTACATGGCTGCAAACTAGGGAGTAGAATTTTAGTTGGCAACGGCGCTATTGTGAACGATGGAGCAGTAATACAAAACGAAGTAATAGTAGGAGCAGGAACGGTTGTCCCGCCTGGAAAAATACTAGAAAGTGGAAATCTTTACGTCGGCAGCCCAGCTCGCGTATTACGACAAATATCAAAAAAAGAGCGGGAGTTTTTTATTTACTCACCTGAAAACTATGTCCGATTAAAAGATCAGTATTTAAAAGATAGAGAGTAGATGTGCAAGATAACGGGGTGGCTGGGAATACATTTGCATCTCTGTTCCACAGTATTAAACGCTTAATATAAACTACAACTGATTTTTCAACGCAGAAATAACTGACTGTGTCTGAGGCCTGATACCCCTCCATATAAAAAAAGATTCTGCAGCCTGCTCCACTAACATACCTAAACCATCAGAGGTTTTTGTGGCTCCATGATCTTCGGCCCAGTTTAAGAACTTAGACTGTTTAGGTCCATACATCATATCGTAACAAGCTGCGTTTTTTGCAAACAAGTCTTTAGGTAGTGGGGGAAGGTCACCTGATAAAGTAGCACTTGTACCGTTTATTACGACGTCAAATTGCTGGCCTTTTAGCATCTGAAAGTCACATCCAAGCATATAGCCCTTTTCAGCGAATGATTTCGAAAGCTCTAATGCTTTCTCGATTGTACGATTAGCAACTACCAAATGTTGAGGAAAAAGTTCTAGTATTGGTTCGAGTATACTTCTAACTGCTCCGCCAGCACCAAGTACAAGTATTTTTTTTCCTTTAATTTTCCATCCAAGGTTGCTGACTATATCGCGAGTGATACCAACGCCATCAGTTGTATCTCCCAATACTATGCCGTCATTGTTTAAGCTAAGCGTATTAACAGCGCCTGCATTTTTAGCTCGAGTAGTTAGTTGCCCCGCATAATCAAAAGCATCGATCTTAAAAGGGACGGTAACATTTAAACCCTTTCCGCCGGATTTAAAGAACGCGTCTGCTTCCCTATGAAATAGGCCTAAATCAATCTTTTGTTTACGATAAGAGATCTCTTCACCTGTAGCGTCAGAAAAGGCAGTATGAATATCTGGAGATTTACTATGTTCTATAGGATTGCCAAATACGGCGTAATTGTCGCGCATAAGCTAAAGACCTTTTTTATAGTTCAGGATGCTAAATACTAATCAAAACAACTTTTTTGCAGATTAAAATTCTATAGCCATTCTCGTGGATGAAGATACTTACTATACAGCTCTGCCTCTGGAGAGTCTTTAAGAGGCTCCCAATCGTACACCCATTGAACGAGTGGAGGCATAGACATCAATATAGACTCAACTCTTCCGTCTGTTTGAAGTCCAAATAGTGTACCCCTGTCATAGACTAAGTTAAATTCAACGTATCGACCCCGGCGATATAACTGGAATTTTCTTTCTCTGTCACCCCATGGGATTGATTTTCTCTTCTGAACGATAGGTAAATAAGCATCTAGAAAGCTATCACCTATGGAAGCCATTAAACCGAAGCTGCTATTAAACCCATATTTATTAAGATCATCAAAAAAAAGCCCACCTATCCCCCTTGTCTCATTTCGGTGTTTTAGAAAAAAATATTCGTCACATCGTTTTTTTAGGCTCGGATATACGTCATCACCAAAAGGTGAGCAGGCTGCTTGTGCAGTTTTATGCCAATGTAAACAATCTGCAGGATTTGCATAATAAGGTGTTAAATCGTAGCCTCCTCCAAACCACCATACAGGTTCTTCTCCTGGACTTTCAGCAATAAAGAAACGTACATTTAAATGTACGGTTGGAATGTAAGGGTTCCTAGGATGCATCACTACAGAAACTCCCATAGCCTCGAAAGATCTACCCTCGAGCTCTGGTCTAGACTCTGTGGCCGAACAGGGCAATTTTGCGCCAAGTATATGTGAAAAATTGACACCGCCTTTCTCGAAAACATCACCATTTGTAATTATTCGACTAGAACCTCCTCCGCCTTCGACCCTACTCCAGTTATCTTCGTGAAATAAAGCTTTGTTATCCTCAATTTCTAAGGCGCTGCAAATACGGTTCTGTAAGCTCAATAAGTACTTTTTTACAGCTGATTTATCAGTCATAACATAGATACCAACTAAAAAATTTAAAAAAATTACATCTGTTCCAGAAGTTAAGCAAAAATAATTATATTATCCTGGGCGTAAAATTTCACCAGTACCTAAGTGCTTGATGGGTGTCGGGTTAGGTATTTTTCCGAGCGTACCAGGCACTATATAGTCTATCTTTGCAGCAAAATATTTATTAATTTTTGATATAGTTTTTGCAGGAGGTAACCCGTGAGGATTTGCTGATGTAGAAACCAAGGGGGCACCAAAATTAGCGCAAAGAGCTGATGCAATCGGATGGTCTGTTACTCGCACTGCCAATGTACTTTTTTTTCCAGTAATCCAGTCAGGCGCAGTATTATTATTTGGGACTAACCATGTTTGAGGTCCTGGCCAACTTTTTTGTAGTTCGTCTATATCACTTAATGGCAGCCCTATCAGGAAAGGATCTAGTTGTTCAATATCTCTTGCTATTAAAATGAGGCCCATATTTAATTTTCGTTGCTTCATGATTAGTATCCGTTCCACAGCCTTTTTAGAAAAAGGATCACAACCAAGACCCCAAACCGCTTCAGTAGGGTAGGCAATAACGCCATTAGCTTTAATTACTGTCACTGCCCTTTGAATTTCTACCGAAATAGAGGAAGGCGGCCTAGTAATCAACGGTTATTCAAGCTTTTTTGTAAGACGGCATCTTTTTCAATGACAACTTGTGCATTCGCTTTACGCTCTTCAATGATTGATTGATGAAGCTCAGCATCCGAAGTGGCTATGATTTGCATTGCAAGATACGCAGCATTTTTAGCTCCAGCCTTTCCAATGGCAACCGTGGCAACTGGAATACCTCCTGGCATCTGAACCGTTGAAAGCAAAGCGTCTAACCCGTCCATAGAAGCATTAATTGGAACACCAATGACAGGGCGCAAAGTCGTTGCTGCAACAGCTCCTGCTAGATGTGCAGCCATACCTGCTGCACAAATGAAAGCTACGCAGCCATTTCTATCTGACTCTTGAACGAATTCATGTGTCGCTTCAGGAGTACGATGGGCAGAGGTGATCTTTGCCTCAAAAGGAACATCAAATTTCCTTAAAATATCAATACACGACTCCATTACTGGCAAATCGGAGTCTGATCCCATAAGAATTGCAACAAACGGTTTATTCATTGTGTATAATTCCTTAATATCTTATTTAAAAGCGTATGTTAGCAGTGGTTAACACCTAATGGCCAGAAACTCGTTAAAAACACCATGTCATTATTAAACATTCTCAAGTTTCCTGATGCACGTCTTCGAACTGTGGCTAAGCCCGTCGAGCGAATAGATAGTGCTATTAAAAAATTGATCGATGATATGCTACAAACAATGTATGAGGCTGCTGGCATAGGTCTGGCTGCTACACAAGTTAATGTGCACAAGCGTATAGTGGTGATAGACTTAGAGCAAGACGCTAAAAATCCAATTATTTTGATTAACCCTACAATACAAGTATTAGACGGTTTAGTTTACCCAACCGAGGAGGGGTGTCTTTCTGTCCCCGGCTTTACTGAAATTGTTAATCGACCCAAACATATTCTAGTAAATGCCCTGAACAAAGAAGGGACGGCCTTTGAGTTTGAACCAAACGGATTACTCGCTGTATGTATACAACATGAGATAGACCATCTCAACGGCAAATTATTTGTAGACTATTTGTCTCCTTTGAAACACAAGCGACTAAAGAAAAAACTCGAAAAACAACGCCGGCACGATGACTCATCATTATAGGTAAAAATTTAAGCCAGGGAGATCATTCAATTGCGTATTATATTTGCAGGTACCCCTGAATTTGCTGCTCAACATTTACAATTATTAATGGGGGATGATTGCTCTCATGAAATTATAGCTGTTTATACACAACCTGATCGACCAGCAGGTCGTGGTAAAAAACTAGCTGCCAGTTCAGTAAAAATGGCAGCAAAAGGAGCTGGGGTGCCTATATATCAGCCAGTAAGTCTAAAGGATAGCGACCAACACCTCATCTTGGCTAACTTAAAACCTGATCTATTTATAGTAGTTGCCTATGGTTTAATTCTACCCGCAGAAATATTGAACATACCTAAATATGGCTGTATAAACGTTCATGCATCGCTTCTCCCAAGGTGGCGAGGCGCCGCTCCAATACAAAGAGCTATAGAAGCTGGAGATCGTCAAACTGGCATTACTATAATGCAAATGGACGCTGGTCTAGATACAGGCAATATGCTTGGCCATGTAAAATGTACCATAGATAACAATGAAACAGGTGGGTCTCTTCTATGTAAAATGTCTACTATTGGGCCTCCTTTACTATTGCGTACAATATTAGAAGTAGAACAAAAAACTGCTATTTCGATTAAGCAAAATGACGCTCTTTGTACTTATGCTAAAAAAATCGATAAAAAAGAGTTGCTGCTCGATTGGTCTATATCTGCTGAAAACTTGTTTAGAAAAATTTTAGCTTTTAACCCCTTTCAAATTATGTATACCACCCTTAATAATGATCGCATTAAAATTTGGGATGCAGAATTGAGTACTGTTAGAGAAAGTGTTGCCCCTGGAACTATAATAAATACAGGCAATGATGGCATTCTAGTCACGACTGGCAAAGGTTGTATATTAATCACTGAGCTACAAATGCCAGGGAAAAATCGTGTAAAGGCTTCGGAAATTCTTCACTCAAAATCGAAATTATTTTCACCTGGGAGTGTCTTTGGTGGAAAAGGCTCACTATAAATGAATACTAGAATTGCAGCGGCCCATATAATTACTAGCATACTTCAAAATTCAGGATCACTTAGCACATTGGTACCTTTTTATACAAAAAAAGTCCCTGAATCAGATCGTGCTCTAATGCAACAACTAAGTTATGGCACATTACGCTATTATCCAAAACTTTCATGCTACTTAGATTTTTTGCTCACAAAGCCATTTAAAGACAAAGATAAAGACCTTGAAGCGGTAATAGTATGTGCAATTTATCAGCTGACGGAAACACGCATTCCGTCTCATGCGGCGGTAAATGAGGCTGTAAACGCATGTAAAATTTTAAAAAAATCCTGGGCAACAAGTTTGGTCAACGCTGTTTTACGTCGTTTTATGCGTGAGCGAGCACAAATAGACGAAGACTTAAATGGTAAAGTAGTTTTCGATACCGCTCATCCAGAGTGGTTAATTAACCACTGGAAAAAGGCTTGGCCAGAACACATCAGGTCGATCGTTGCTTCAAATAATAGTCAACCGCCTATGACCTTAAGAGTCAACATAAATCATTATAATCAAGCCGAATATGTTGAATTATTAAAACAGGCCGGAATTGGTGCTTCTATTACCCATATTAGTTCTGATGGAGTTATTCTAGAAAAACCATCGGAAGTTACAGTTTTGCCTGGTTTTTTAACAGGTGCAATAAGTGTTCAAGATGAAGCTGCACAGTTAACGCCTTATTTACTTAACTTAATGCCGAACCAACGAGTTCTGGACGCTTGTTGTGCTCCTGGTGGAAAAACATGCCATATCTTAGAATTTCTTAAAAAAAAGTATAAAAAAAGTGATGGAGTAGTAGCGGTAGATATCTCAAAAAAACGATTAGCGCGCGTAAAAGAAAATTTAGAGCGTTTACACTTAAAGGCTAAGTTAATTAACTGCGATGTGCTGAAAGTTAACAAGTGGTGGAATGAAGAGCCATTTGATCGTATTCTGCTCGATGCTCCTTGTTCGGCAACAGGGGTTATTCGTCGTCACCCTGATGTAAAAATACTACGAAAATCGACAGATATTAAAAAGCTTGCTATGTTGCAGTTAGAGTTGATGAAAGCTATATGGCCAACACTGAAGAAAAATGGAATTCTATTATATTCCACATGTTCTACGTTGCCACAGGAAAATGATATGGTAATTTTAAGTTTTCTAGATGTTACACCGTCAGCGACTTTAGAAAAAATAGATCTCCATGCAGGGCTCGAAACCTCAACTGGGCGACAATTCCTTCCTAAAATTGGAGAACATGATGGTTTTTTCTACGCAAGACTCCGAAAACTATAAAACTAATATAAGAAATAGTTAAAAATTTGTATATGTCACAGGTGGAATAAAAACTCTGTGATTGGAGAAAAAAGATTAGGGCAGATTGATAAAAATTATATCGCTACCAAGTATTGAGGGCTAACGTTTATGAAAATAGTAATTGTTGGAGCTGGCCGAGTTGGAACAACTCTGGCTCAACATCTTTCGGCGGAATCTAACGATATATCAGTGGTAGATTGGAAGGAAAAAAAATTACTGGATCTACAAGAACGTATTGATATAAGGGTAGTTTGTGGGATGGGATCGCATCCTGATACTTTAATAAAAGCCGGTATAGAGGACGCAGACATGCTGGTAGCTGTTACGAAAAGTGATGAGCTGAACATTATTGCTTGTCAAGTAGCTCATTCTTTGTTCCGTACCCCAACAAAAATAGCTCGAGTAAGAAGTGCTAGCTACACATCAAAAAAATACCGTGATCGATTATTTCATCATAAAAACTTCCCGGTTGATTTTATTATATCTCCAGAGCAAGTTGTGACTGACTATATATGTAGGCTTATTAAACAGCCGGGAGCACTTCAGGTAGTAGATTATGCAAGTGGGCTGGTTCAATTGGTTGCTGTAAGGGTGGCTAAAGGCGGTCCGCTGCTAGGAAAAGAACTAAAGGTGCTGGGCGAACATATGCCTAAAGCTGACGCTAGAGTAGCTGCTATTTTCCGAAAAGATCGGCCCATTATTCCTCAAGGAAACACTGTTATCGAGGAAGATGATGAAGTATTTTTTATCGCTGCTAAGAAAAACATCCGCAAAGTGATGGGTGAACTTGGTAGATTAGACAATCCTTATCGACGAATAATCATTGCGGGTGGTGGCAATATTGGATACCACGTTGCGAAAGCCCTTGAAGAAGAACTTAATATAAAAATAATCGAGTTTTCAGAACAACGGTGTGAGTTCATATCAGAGAATCTTAATAACACATTAGTGCTTCATGGTTCCGCTGCTGATCAAGCGCTATTATTACAAGAAAATATTGATAAGACAGATGTTTTTCTCGCTCTCACAAATGATGACGAAGTTAATATAATGTCTTCATTGCTAGCTAAAAGACTAGGGGCAAGAACCGTCATGACCCTCATTAACAACCCAGTTTATGCTAATTTAATTCAAGGTAGCGAAATTGATATAGCTATTTCGCCTCAACAAGCAACAACTAGTATCTTGCTCGCACATGTTCGAAAAGGCGACACTGTTAGTGCTAATTCTCTGAGAAGAGGTGCAGCTGAAGCTATGGAAATTATCATACATGGAGACCATAAGTCGTCCAAAGTAGTAGACAGAACTGTCGGTCAGATTAACTCTCCGGAAGGGGTCACTTTAGCTGCATTAGTTAGAAACGAAGAAGTCATAATTGCTCATCATGACACAGTGATAAAAAACAACGATCATGCAATTATCTTTTTAGTAGATAAAGAAAAAACTCGAGATGTTGAACAACTTTTCTCGGTTGGTTTCAATTTCTTTTAATTTAAATGTTGAATGAGTATAAATAATTTATTTTACATCTATAAATCCTAAGGGCATCAATAAATAAGATTATGAATTTTTCGATGATTTCAAAAGTACTCGGCATGCTGATGATGATATTCAGCTTAACAATGCTGCCGCCTATGTTAGTTTCCAGCATCTATGGAGAGGGTACATATCAAGAATTTTTGTTATCTTTTTCAATAATTTTATCCTTAGGGATGATCATGTGGCTACCATTTAGTCGTAAAAAAACTGATCTTCGAGCCCGTGATGGGCTTTTAATTACGGTACTGTTTTGGCTAGAACTTGGTATTGTCGGCTCGCTACCTTTTTATCTCTCTAATTCTATCGATCTATCTTTTACTGATGCTGTATTTGAATCTATGTCAGGGCTCACTACAACGGGGGCTACAATACTCTCTGGATTGGACTTACTTCCGAAAGCTATTCTTTACTATCGTCAACAACTTCAATGGCTAGGTGGTATAGGTATAGTAGTGATAGCTATTGCAGTTATGCCAATGCTCGGGGTTGGAGTTGTTCAGTTGTACCGTGCTGGTTCAACTAGTAACAGCAAACTTACTCCACGAATA
Source organism: uncultured Porticoccus sp. (assembly GCA_964608185.1). Lineage (GTDB taxonomy): Bacteria > Pseudomonadota > Gammaproteobacteria > Pseudomonadales > Porticoccaceae > Porticoccus. Next base: position 13,638 of record CAZSMR010000019.1, read on the forward strand.
CAAGACACTGCAAAAGTTCTTTTTGTAGTTTATATATGTCTAACTTTAACTTGCCTGATAGCATATTGGATGGCTGGCATGAGTCTCTTCGATGCAATTTCACACAGTTTTTCTACGGTAGCTATAGGTGGTTTTTCCACTCATGATGAAAGCATAGGTTTTTTTGATGGCACTCCTGCTGTTATGGTCGTTTGTATAGTATTTATGCTCCTGTCGGGTTTAAGCTTTGGGCTACATTATTACGCTTGGATAAGAAAATCTATCGGTCATTATCTACACAATCAAGAGGCGAAACTTTACTTATCTCTTCTTGCTCTGGGCTCTATGGTGGTGTGTCTATATTTGTATTCCCAAGGTATATATGATCAAAAAGATAGTTTATACCATGGTGTTTTTCAATTTGTGTCTATTATGACAACTACAGGCTTTATAACAGAGAAGTTTTCAAATTGGCCAAGTTTTTTGCCGTTTTTTCTATTGTTTTTTTCATTTTTTGGAGCCTGTGCTGGATCGACTGGAGGTGGTCTCAAAATAGGAAGGTTGTTAATTATTGCAAAGCAAATTGTTTGTCACACTCAAAGATTGATTCACCCTAACGGGGTTTTTCAAGTCAAAATTAGACACAAGAACGTTCCTCGCTCTGCAATTGACGGTGTTTGGGCTTTCTTTGGTATTTATTTGGCAGTTTTTAGTCTGATGGTTTTACTTTTAATGGCTTCAGGGTTGGATTACGTTAGTTCTTGGTCGGCGGCAGCGGCATCTTTAAACAATTTAGGTCCTGGCCTTGGCGTAGTGGCTGATAATTATAGCGTTATCAGTATGTTTGCAAAGTGGGTGCTATGCTTCGGTATGATTTTAGGACGTCTAGAGATATTTTTGTGTCTTATGTTGTTAACACCTATGTTCTGGAGAAAATAGATGTTAAGGGAGCGCAAATCTTAAGCTAGTTGGTATCTTTTAATTCTCGTGCTCCATAATAAGCCTGCTCAGAAATTTTATGATATTTTTGTACCTGATGCTTAAATGCTTTCTGTGATTCATAAACGTTTTTGAACGCAGGGTCCTCTTCAGCCATTTTTTTTAAGACCTTCTGAGTTATAGTTTTTAACTCGGATAGAATGGTGTCTGGAAGTTTTCTTAATTGGACGCCATGAACGTCAACTAGTACATCTAATGCTGCTTGATTTCTAGCTGTATACTCATCTAACATATCCTGATTAACCGCACGCGCCGATCCTTCGATGATGGCCTGCAGATCTTTAGGAAGGTTATCATAAGACTGCTTATTTATGATTAGCTCGAGAGTAGGCCCTGGCTCTTGCCAGCCTGGGTAATAATAATACTTGGCGACTTGGTGGAATCCCAGTGCGAGATCGTTGTATGGACCCACCCATTCTGTGGCGTCAATTACTCCAGTTTGCATTGCAGTATACAACTCGCCACCAGGAATATTAACGGTCTCCACCCCCAAGTGACTGATCACTTCGCCGCCAATACCGGGAATTCTCATTTTTAGACCTTTTAGATCCTCCAGACTATTAATTTCTCGGTTAAACCAACCTGCCATTTGCACACCTGTATTGCCAGCGGCTAAAGGAACTAAGTTAAAAGGGGCATATAACTCCCTCCACAGCTCTATTCCTCCTCCATAGTGCAACCAGCTATTCATTTCTTGTGCATTTAGTCCAAAAGGTACTGTAGTAAACAACGCCGACGTTGGTGTTTTTCCTTTCCAATAATAAGCAGATCCATGACCCATTTGGGCGGTCCCCTGAGAAACAGCATCAAAAACTTCTAGCGCAGGAACTAGCTGACCGGCTCCATAAACCTTGACTTGAAGGCGCCCTCCGCTCATTTTGTTTACTAAAGTAGAGAAATTTTCCGCTGCCAAACCTAGTCCGGGTAAGTTTTTAGGCCAAGTGGTTACCATCTTCCATTTGTAAATTTTTGCTGATAGCTGGTCTGGAACCTGAATGCTTGAGGCTGTATTTTCAGAGTCACTGCAACCCGATAACATTAATATATAAATTAAAAATAAGGTTATATTACGAAGAAAATATTTTATAGGCATTTTTGTAAGCCCTTATTGAAAGTGACGATTTCGGGGATGAAACATTTTATACGGGTATAAGTTTAGCATAGGATTGCACTAACCACTTGCTGCCTGCATTAGAAAAATTTACTTGTATCCTGGCATTGGGGCCATTACCTTCAAAATTCAAAATAACCCCCTCACCAAAAACTTTATGGGCTACCCTCTGACCCAAAACCAAGCCAGTTTCTGTTCCCTCATCACTAAATCGACTAGGTGTTTTTTTTGCATAACTAGTTGGGTGGGTTATTTGTCCACCTAGCCTAATTTCTTCTATGTGCTCTGTAGGAATGTCACGCACAAAACGTGAGACACTATTATAGCTTTCAGTACCATACTGCTGGCGTGACTCAGCAAAGGTGAGATACAGTTTTTTCATTGCACGCGTGATACCGACATAAGCGAGGCGGCGCTCTTCTTCTAAGCGAACAGGGTCCTCTGAGGACATTCTGTGTGGAAAAAGATTTTCCTCCATGCCAGCTAAAAAAACTACTGGAAATTCTAGACCTTTTGACGAATGAAGCGTCATCAACTGCACTGCATCCTCATCCTCCCCTGCTTGCTTGTCGCCAGCATCTAGGGCTGCTTGGTCTAGAAATTGCGGTAAAGCTAATAGCTCTGTATCTTCAGGCTCAAAAGCACGACTTGCGACTACCAGCTCTTGTAAATTTTCTATTCTGGATTGACCTCTATCACCCTTCTCTTGTAGATAAAAATCAATTAACCCAGACCCAGCGATTACTTTATCCACCTGTTCAGATAATAGCTCTTTTGAAAAATTTTGATCTAACTTATCAATTATAGTGATGAATTGCTGAACGGCACTAAAAGCTCGGCCAGAGAGCTTTTGTTCGCTAATTAATTTTTTTGCTGCATTCCACATGGGTATATTTTGATCTCGAGCAAATTCTCGCAAAAATTGAACAGTCTTATCTCCTATTCCTCGTGTAGGCGTATTCACTACGCGCTCAAATGCAGCGTCATCATTACGGTTGATAACTAATTTCAGGTAAGCTAGCGCATTTCTTATTTCTTGTCTTTCATAAAACTTTTGACCTCCATAAATTCTATATGGAATTTGTGAGCGTAAAAGTGCCTCCTCTAATACCCTAGACTGTGCGTTAGACCGGTATAAAATCGCCACTTCAGCGCGCATGCCTCCGTTTTTCACCCAATCACTGATACTCCCAGCAATGAAGCGAGCTTCGTCATATTCGTTAAACGAGGAATAAAGTGAAATTGGCTCACCTTCAATCTCCTCTGTCCAAAGATTTTTTCCTAATCGATCAGTATTATGAGCAATCACTGCATTTGCGGCAGACAAAATATTTTTAGTAGAGCGATAATTTTGCTCGAGTCTAACAGTAGAAGTTTCAGGATAGTCGCGATTAAAATTTAAAATATTTTCAACTTTTGCTCCACGCCAACCATAAATAGATTGATCATCATCCCCTACCGCAGTAATTCTAACAGTTTCACCAGCCAGCAATCTTAACCAAGAATACTGAATCGCATTTGTATCCTGAAATTCATCAACCAAAATTTGACCGAAACGCTGCTGATAGTGAGACAACAAACCTGGTTTTTTTAGCCACAACTCATATGCGCGTAATAAAAGTTCACCAAAATCGACCATACCAGCTCTTGAACATGCCTCTTCATAAGCTATATAAATCTGGGACATTACTCTCTGATAAGGATCTTCAGCCGTTGGTAATTTTTTGGACCGAAGTCCCTCATCTTTTTGCTTATTGATAAAACCCTGAGCTTGACGATATGGCCATTTACTATCGTCTATTCCAAGTGATTTATAAATACGTTTTACTAGTCTTAGCTGGTCGTCGCTGTCTAATATTTGAAAATTCTCTGGTAGTTCTGCATCTTTCCAGTGTAACTTAAGTAGCCTATGGGCAAGGCCGTGAAAAGTACCTACCCACATACTAGAAGCCGAAGCGCCCAACATTTCCTGTAGACGATTTCTCATTTCTTTTGCGGCTTTGTTTGTAAAAGTGACGCCCAAAATACTATGTGGCGAGTTATTCTCAACCTGAACCAGCCAAGCAATTCGATGAACTAAAACGCGAGTTTTTCCACTACCTGCACCAGCCAAAACTAACAAATGTTTGTCAGTACTTGAAACTGCGTCACGCTGAGCTGAATTTAAGGGGCCAAGAATTGTTGTTACGTCCATAACAATAAATTTTAACAGATCCATCACCGAATGGGTTGATATTGAGGGTATATGTGAAAATATTTAATGTAGACTATAGAAACTACTTTTTTGTAATTTATTTATAATGGTGTCACAACTGAAGGATTAATTCATGAAGCCAGCAGAAATAACACGGGCGATTAGCGATAATCTTTCTCTAATGCGCAAATCTGAACGTAAAGTAGCTAAATTTATTTTAGAGCATCTTGGTGAGGTGATTCATATGAGAATCGTTGATTTAGCTCAAGCTGCTGCTGTTAGTGAGCCAACAGTTGTGAGGTTTTGTAAGGCAATAGATTTTTCAGGGTTTCAGGGATTCAAGTTAGCTCTTGCCCAGCAACTTGCCTCGAGTCCAAGTCAAGGAAAAATAGCTGTTACAGAGACTGATTCAATTGCTGAATACACCTTTAAAGTGTTTGACTCTACCGTTGATACACTTTTAAAAGCTAGAGATTCTATAGATTTAGTAACACTTAATCTTGCAATTAAGGCTCTTTGTTCTGCCAAAAGAGTTGAATTTTACGGGTTTGGAGCCTCTGCAGCCGTTGCATTTGACGCTCAACACAAATTTTTTCGACTACAGATTCCAACTGCTGCATATTCTGACCCTCATCTACAGAATATGTCTGCTACTTCAATGGGGCCGGGAGATATGGTAGTTGCAATCTCACAGTCAGGTAGAACAACCACATTAATAAATGCCATTGAAGAAGTTAAAAAAAGAGGCGCGATTGTAATAACGATATCTCCTTCAGACACCCCTGTAGCTTCGGCAGCAACAATTCCAATTTATGTTGACGCCAAAGAAGACATTGAAATTTATACACCCCTGTCTTCGCGTATTGCACACCTGGTTGTTATTGATGTTCTAGCTATTGGGATTGCACAGCACAAAGGGGGAGACCTTCAAGAACATTTATTAGATCTTCAAGTAGGCTTGGAGAGTCTTCGAGTTCCACTTATGTCTCAAGGCTAGACTTTAACTCGGTGATTCTTCAAAAAATCGTATGCTGACTGAATTTCTTGAGATCTCTCTGTTGCAACTTTAATCATGTCTTCAGGGAGCCCTTGACCCATAAGCTTGTCTGGATGATTCTGGCTCATCAATTTACGGTATGCTTTTTTTAGTTCTTGATCGTTACATTCACTAGTTACTCCTAAAGCTTTATATGCCTCAGCTATACTGGATTCAGAAGTAGGGCCATTTCCAGAAAAATGGCTTTGATTAAGAATCATCTCTAGGAAATTTTTAAACTCAGTCTGACTATAACCAAGGCGCAAGGCTACTTTTTCTAAGAGTGCCTCTTCGGCCAAATCTAAATTTCCATCAGCCAGGGCCATTACGATAAGATACATTAGCAACGCTTGTTTTAACTGCGAGGTTTGCCCACATGCTTTTAAAAATACAGATAATACGTTCTGAATTTCATCGTCATTAGCGGCACTTCCTCTCTTGAACTGCTGAATTGCTGATTGCCTATGATCGTCTGTCATCCCAATTTTTTTAATGAATACTTCAATGTGATTGATTTCATCCTTAGAAATATGGCCATCAGCTTTAGCTAATTTTCCCATCATAACGAAAGTTGTTTCTAGGAAAACCTTTTGGCGTCTAGCATTTCCAAGAGGATTAATCCCTCCTATTCCATAATTTCTTGCCCGATCGATACTACTACCAATACAATAGCCCAGAAATGCACCAAAAAACCCTAGCAGCTGAAACCCTAGTAATGCAAAAATAAACTTATACATAATTGCCTGCTCTTATATTGTTTTATTAAAAAAATTTTATAAGTCATGATAACAGCTGAAAGATTAGCTAGAAAGAGTTGCCCATATGGAAGAGTTAACTATGGAAAGTAAATTTTTTGTAATCCTTGGAAATCAACTTTTCGATCCCAAAATATTAAAGGAACAAAATTGTACGGAAGTCTTTATCGCGGAAGACTTTGGATTATGTACTTATGAAAAACACCATAAGCTCAAGCTCTACTTGTTTCTTTGTGCCATGAGAGAGTACAGAGATGAGCTACAATTAAATAACATCAAAGTATATTACTTCAAATTAAACGATCGAAAAAAAAATCAATCCTATGTAAATTTACTAAAAGAGTTCATAGGTAAAAATCAGATAGAATCGATTAACTTTTTTGAATTAGAGGATAAGACTTTTGAATCCGATATGCTTAGAGGGCTCAAAAAAGACGACATATCTTACCAGGTTCACCAGTCGCCAATGTTTATGTTTTCAAGAGAGGAGTTTCGAGTTGCTGTAGAAGGAAAGAAAAAATTTAGAATGTCATCTTTTTATCAGATGGGTAGAAAAAAATTTAATATCTTGTTGGATGAAAATAAAAAGCCTATTGGAGGAAAGTGGTCGTTTGATGCAGAAAATAGAAAAAAAATACCCCCAAAAACTCCACTCCCTAAGGCCCGTAAGATTACAGTATCTGTCTATCATCAAGATATTTGTTCTCTCATTGAAAAGAATTTTGACGACCATCCAGGATTTCTTGAAAACATTTGGTTTCCTGTCACCAGAAGTGGGGCTATGGAACAGTTGGAGTACTTTTTAAAAAATAAGATAAATGATTTTGGTGTATACGAAGACGCTATGGTTGAGGGTAAGAATTTTCTGTTTCACAGCTGCCTCAGCGCACTTATGAATATTGGCCTTTTATCTCCATTTGAAGTGATAGAGAAAGTAATAATTTACGCGGATGAGAACTCAACCCCTCTCAACTCAGTTGAAGGCTTTATAAGACAAATATTAGGGTGGAGGGAATTCATACGAGGTGTTTATCAAGAGAAGGGGGCCTATCAGCTAAAGCAGAATTATTGGGGGCATACCAATATCTTGTCTAACAGCTGGTACAAAGGGTCAACAGGAATCCTTCCCCTTGACGATTGCATTAAGAGTGCGCTTCAAGATGGCTACAGTCATCATATTCCTCGGCTAATGGTTATTAGCAATTTGATGAATCTTTGTGAAATAGCTCCTAAAAATATCTATTCATGGTTTATGGAAATGTACATCGATTCTTCAGAGTGGGTTATGACTCCAAACATTTTTGGAATGGCTACGTTTGCCGATGGTGGCCTAATGTCCACTAAACCCTATACATGCGGTTCGAATTATATCTTGAAAATGAGTAATTATAAAAAAGGTCCTTGGTGTGATGTTATAGACGGCTTATATTGGAGATTCATGGAAAAAAATAAAAAATTTTATGCATCTAATCCTAGATTATCTATGTTAGTTAGATCTTTAGACAAAATGAATCATGATCGAAAGATTTCAATTTTTGAAAAAGCTGAAAAATTTATTCAAGATAACACCCTAGGGAATTAAAAAATTTAAGTACTTTTTTTGGGCTAAGATTCTACAAACGCTCGCTCAATAACGTAATGTCCAGGCTTATTATTTCTAGCTTCAGTAAAATCTTTTGACTTAAGTATAGCTACTAAATCCTTAATCATACTGGGGCTTCCACAGATCATAAAACGATCGTCATCTAAATTCGGGTGGGGCTGTTTTAGATCTAGGAATAGTTTTCCGCTAGTCATCAATTCGGTGAGTCGGCCATTATTTTTATAGGGCTCGCGTGTCACTGTAGGGTAGTAAACTAGCTTTTCACGAACGATTTCTCCCAAGTGTTCATCGTTGGGTAGCACGTTCTCAATATAATCAGCATAGGCTAATTCTGAGATTTCTCGAACACCATGAGTAAGAATCACCCGATCGAACTGATCATAGATCTCTGGATCTTTAATGATGCTCATAAAAGGCGCTAAACCTGTACCAGTACTGAGCAAATAAAGATATCGCCCGGGGATCATATTGTCTGGTATTAGTGTCCCGTGTGAGCGCTTTCCTATTAGGACCTCATCGCCTATAACAAGGTTTTGCAGTTTTGAAGTAAGGGCCCCATCGGGAACCTTGATACTAAAAAATTCAAGCTCATCCTCATAATTAGCACTTGCAATACTGTAGGCTCGAAGAAGAGGTCGTCCATCTGCAGGCAAGCCAATCATAGTAAAGTGGCCATTTTTAAAACGGTAACTTTGATCACGGGTAGTTCTAAAACTGAACAAAGTATCGTTCCAGTGGTGAACATGGGTCACCGTCTCTGTCATTATTTCAGTCATTTTTACCTCTAAGTGGGGAACTAAAGTATTTAGGAATTTCTTCAAGCAAATCTATGCCCCCTGAAATCGAGACACTTTTTACCATGGACATCAACCAATTGTCCACTACATTTTAGCCTATCTCTGGGCTCACTATAAACAAACTTTTGGTTATAATTGTCAAAACTCAGGGTAATGTATTTTAATTAGTATACAAAGACGTCTTTTTATGACAAATGTTTCGTGTTTAGCAATAAGAGGAAAAACCGCTATGATCAACATTTAAATTACTTTTATAAAATTTTGAAAAGGGTGCAACTGTCTCTTTTACTGTTGTGTCAAGTACAACTCCGGTGCAGCCTTTCAGTAAAACAACGGCGGTGATCGCTGGTCGATTTCACTCTTTATGTAATCTTGCAGTGAGATAGCTGCCAATAGTACCCAGTCCACCTATCATCAAAATTTATTTATCCTTTTATCTGGTCACAAACTCATTGTATGTAAAGTTTAACATTTTCATGAGCAACGTGTTTTTTCGAGAAATCTCGATGACCAACACAGATAGATTAGTGCGGTTGCAATGAAAATACTGAGACTAGCACTTGGCCAGAAATTCTGTACAAGCAAACCAAGCGACAAAAAACCAACGGCACATATCAAAATAATTAATAAGGATTTTTTCGCAGTAATGCCTGAGTCTAATAATAAATGATGGAAATGTTCTCTATCGGCGTTTAGCGGAGACTTCCCAGTGCGAACGCGTCGACAGCAAACGCTAAAAGTGTCTATTACCGGGAAAGCCACACACCATAATACCGAAGTTGGAACCATCGATTTTGTTTCATCTTGACTCAAAATAACAAGCACCCAGGCTAAAATAAATCCAATCATCATGCTGCCTGCATCTCCTAAAAACACCTTTTTAGTAGAGATAATATTTGCGAATAAGTAGGGTATCAATGCAGAGGCGAGACCCGCCAGTAATAAGAATAAAAGCGGTTTTTCTGACATGGCACCGAACAGAATTATTCCTATTATAGTAACTAGAGCTAAAGAGCCGGCCAAGCCATCTATGCCATCACTCATATTGAAGGCATTGACCAAACCTACCACTGCAAAAATAGTAAATGGCACAGAAAACACACCAAGCATAATTTCATTCGAACCAAAAGGACTACCTAAAGACGAAATATGAATACCGCTGCCCTTTATCATTATCAGACAAGCGATGATTTGAAAGAAGAGTCGTAGCCACACTCCCAGATTTTTTAAATCGTCTATAATTCCCACTACTAAAATAAGTGAAGCAGCTATTAGCAAATAAGATAAGTTTTCGTTAAAAGGATAACTACTGAACATTGCTATCATTAAGCCTATGTAAACTGAGACACCGCCTACGAGAGGAACGTTTCCTTTATGTTGTTTGCGTTTATCGGGTGCGTCTACCAAGTTAATGCGAATAGCAATGGGGCGCAAAAATTT
>CAZSMR010000020.1:0-22636 GCA_964608185.1 uncultured Porticoccus sp.
CAGTCAGATGGCTCCCTACCGTTTCTTAGGCGGCGAGTGCGTAGTTGTCGTCGTTGGCAACTAATAGTTTGCGACTTTGGATTAACGAGATTAGTCACCATCTCGACATGCACCTTAGGTTTTGTAACCGGCGTCGAATCCAGAACGCCCCCATAAAAACGACCCTATATTAACACACGTGAAAAGGGGATAACGCTTAACTTGCCAAAGAGCCCCATATTAGATTCAAAAAACATCATTTTATACTATGAGACATAATTCTCTGTTTCTGACGCTTCCAGTCATGATCTTTCTCAGAGGCACGCTTGTCGTGAGCTTGTTTTCCTTTTGCTAGGGCAATTTCACATTTCACAATATGTCCTTTCCAGTATATCGATAATGCAACACACGTGTGCCCTTTTTGGTTGACACCATTAAACAGCCGAGATAACTCTTTTCTATTTAATAGAAGTTTTTTATTGCGACCAGGCTCGGTGACATAGTGTGTTGAGGCTGTATTGAGAGGTGCTATATGAGTACCCATCAGGTAGGCTTCACCGTTTTGTAATAAAACAAAACTATCTGTGAGCTGTCCTTTTCCGGCCCGCAGACTTTTTACTTCCCATCCCTGCAAAACCAACCCAGCCTCAAATTTTTCTTCTATATAGTAGTTATGACGCGCCTTTTTGTTTTGCGCAATCATTGGATTTGCTTGTAATTTCTTCTGTTGTTTCCCCATAATTATTTATTATAGAGATTGATAGAGAAAGCTCCTATTATTTTCTTGCACTTAAGCATAAAGAAAAAAGTACAGCTTGATTGGTTTTTAAGAGCGCAGTTTATCGGTACAATTAAAATATCAGATTAAGAAGGGTACATATTGAAAAATTCTCAATTAAAAGCTTCGTTGAAAAGTGACACCAATATTAGAACAGTAGATTCCCATGGCTCATGGTCTAGTCGTTGGACATTTATTCTTGCTGCCGCTGGTTCTGCAGTCGGTCTAGGAAATATTTGGAAATTTCCATACATTGCTGGAGAGAATGGCGGCGGCGCGTTTGTGGTTGTGTATATAGCATGCATTGTAATTGTAGCTCTACCAATCATGATAGCTGAAGTAACACTGGGTCGTATGGGTAAACAAAGCCCAGTTAATACTATTCGACAGTTAATTAAAACTTCAGAGGCACATACTGGTTTTAATATAATTGGATGGATGGGAGTCTCGGCAGGACTACTGATATTATCTTATTATGGAGTAATTGCTGGTTGGGCATTAAGCTATATCGAGTATATGGTTTCTGGGGTGTTCCATAACGTAACTGCTGATAATGCCGTTATAATTTTTGATAACTTACTTAAGAATAAAAGTGAATTAATTTTTTGGCAGTCATTATTTATGCTGATGACTGTTGCTGTTGTAATTTTGGGAATACATAGAGGCTTAGGCCTCGCTTCTCAAATATTAATGCCTCTTCTCTTTATTTTGTTAATAGGATTACTTGTATTTGGTTATCAGCAGGGCGATCTTATGAGAGCTTTTGATTTTTTATTTGGTTTCGATTTTGAATCTCTCACTTGGAAAGCTGTACTAATAGCTCTAGGACATGCTTTTTTCACATTAAGTATAGGTATGGGCGCAATGATGACTTATGGGGTATACATGCCTAAAAATAGTGGCATTTTTAGTAATGTTTTAATGGTTGGTATTCTCGATACTTTAGTGGCACTAATTGCTGGATTAGTTATTTTTTCTATTGTGTTTGTAAATCCTGATATTGAGTCTAGTGCAGGCCCTGGTTTGATGTTTGTAAGCTTGCCTGTAGCATTTGGTAATATGATGGGAGGACTATTCTTTGGTACATTATTCTTTATTTTAGTTACCCTAGCAGCCTGGAGCTCCTCAATTTCATTGATTGAGCCTGCTATAGCTTATTTAGTTGAATCAAAACGATGCAGTCGATTGCTAGCAAGTATTTTGTTAGGTTTAGTTGCTTGGATTATTGGCTTAGGGAGTGTTTTTTCGTTTAATATATGGGCCGAAAAAAAAATTGCAGGGTTTAACTTTTTCGAACTGATAGATTTCATTACTGCTAATATTATGTTGCCTTTATCTGGGTTGCTCGTGGCAATTTTTGTTGGGTGGTGTATGAGACCAAAAATGGTTAAAGATGAGCTGACTGGCGATAAAAAAATGTTATTTTTTGCCTGGAGATGGGCCATCCGATTTATAGCACCCTTAGCTGTGATAATTATCCTTATCATGGGCATTTATCCGAGATTTTCATAATGGCAACAGTTATAAATAGAACGGCATTGTTATCATATTCAGCGCAACAGATGTTTGACATAGTTAACGATGTAGCCAGATACCCTGAGTATATGAATAACTGTATAGGTACAGAAATCCTCAAACAAGATAAATCTTTTATGATTGCGAGACTAGATTTAAAGAAAGGCTTTCTTCGACAAAGCTTTACAACTCATAACACCTTATACGAACCAGAGCGCATAAGCATGAGTCTCGATAAAGGCCCATTTAGTAAATTTTGCGGAGAATGGACTTTTAAAAGACTTGATAAAAATGCTTGCAAGGTTTCTTTAGATTTAGAGTTTGAATTTAGTAGCTTCTCTGTGGGTTTGGCATCGAGCCAATTATTTACCTCAGTGGCCAATAATCTCGTCGATGCCCTGTCTGAAAGAGCAATAGAGGTATATGGTTAATGACCAAAAATGATCTGATATTGGTTGAAATTGCTTACGCATTACCTTCAAGGCAGCAGATTATAAAGCTACAGGTACCAGCTGAAACAACAGCATTTGAAGCAGTCAATAAGTCTGGTATTGTCGCCCAATTTCCAGATATAAATCTTGAGAACGTACAGATGGGAATTTATGGAAAAATGCTTGGTGCTAAAGGTTTAAAAAAACCCAAAGAATACGTACTTAAGAATATGGACAGGGTAGAGATTTATAGGCCTCTGACAATAGACCCAAAAGAGATAAGAAGGCGTCGTGCAAAAAAATCTTGTGATTGAGCAGAATAGCTATAGATAAATTAATACTTACTCCCAGAACCTAAGCCAGTTTGTTTGTATTTTTTTATTCTATCGGTTCATTTGAAGTCGGGTTAGGCATAAAGTCCCCTCTTAAACTCGATAATTTGTCATCCTTAAAAAAAATAGCCATTCTTTCTCGAACTTCTGGTCCTTTCGCTGGCTTCATGCCATAAAAGTAGTCCCAACGATTTTGATTGAACGTGTCTGCAATGAGCGGCGTACCCATTATAAATTTTACCTGCACCTTAGTCATTCCTGGCTTTAATTTATCAATCATATCCTGCGTAATGACATTACCTTGTTGAATATCAATCTTATAAACTTCTGGTAGTTTAATAAAACTTCCATCGAACTTTGGCACTTTTGGCATAGAAAAATTAGAACACCCAGAAGCTGTTATAGTCAGACTAATTAAGAGTAGTATTTTTGCAAATAGATGCATTATTGGATTTCCGTGATAATATTAGGACCTAATAATACAGAATACAGTCTATCTATAGAAGGGTTTAACAATAATGAACGATGAAAATCAAGAATTACGTAATGCTGGCCTTAAAGTAACTATTCCTAGGATAAAAATATTAAGCATTCTAGATAAGTCTGCTGAGTCACATTTAAGTGCTGATGATATTTACCGTCAGCTCATACAAGCAGGTGAAGATGTCGGAATTGCAACAGTTTATCGTGTGTTGACACAATTTGAATCTTCAGGGCTTGTAATGCGTCATAATTTTGATAATGGGCCTGCAGTTTACGAAATTGAGCGAGGTGGGCACCACGATCACATGGTAGATGTTAACACCGGAAAAGTTATAGAGTTCCACAACACTGAGATCGAAGAGTTGCAAAAAAAAATCGCTAGAGATAACGGATTTGAGTTAATTTCCCACAGCCTAGTACTTTACGTAAGAAAAAATTAGCTCATTTGGTAGATTTTTTTTCACTAAGATTGATCATTTCTTTTGCGTGACTTAGAGTTGCATCTGTAATACATACTCCTCCAAGCATCCTTGCGATTTCATTAACTTTGTCAGCAGCACGTAAACTAATGATTTTGCTATACGTGATACTTTTTTTAGTATTTTTGCTCACTAGCATGTGGTTGTGTGCTTGTGCTGCAACTTGGGGTTGATGGGTGATACAAAGAATTTGCCCTTGATTCCCTAGCTCACGAAGTATGGACCCTACAATATCAGCTGTAGCTCCGCCAATTCCAACATCCACCTCATCAAATACAAGTGTTGGAATAGAAGAATATTGTGCTGCTATTGCTTGAATAGCAAGACTAATCCTTGAAAGCTCTCCGCCTGATGCAATACGTGCAAGAGGTTTGCATGGTTCCCCCGGGTTGGTGCTAATAAGAAATTCAATATTTTCTTGTCCATGCGATCCAAATTTATCTTGCACTATTGGTGTAAGACTAACTGTGAATTGAGCACCAGCCATGGATAGAAGTTTAAATTGCTTTTGTATTGATGCAGTAATTTTTTTAGACGCTGATGCCCTTATTTTAGACAGTTTTTTAGCCTCCACCATATATCTCTCGTATAGATCTTTTACTTGTTGCTCAAGTATTTTTTCCTCATCATGGCTCATCGATAATTGTTTTAATTCTTCTTTTAATTTTATACATTTAAGATGAAGTTCTTCAGGTGTAATTTTATATTTTCTTGCTAAATGATATATTTCGCTGAGTCGATCCTCTGTTTTTTTAAGAATTTCTGGTTCAGCATTGAATCCATTTAGATATTGTTGTATTTCTTTACCAGACTCCTGAATTTCAATTTGTGCGCTAAGAAGTAATCTTTCAGCTTCTTTGAGCGCGTCAGGTTTGGCAGGAATTTTATTGAGAACCTGAATAGTTTCATTTATATTTTTTTCAAGATTAAAGTTCTCTCCTTCTGAGCATAGTTGAAGAATAGTGTTGCAATCAGTAATTATCGATTCTGCGTTTGCGAGCCTTATTTGCTCTTGTTCCAACGACTGTAGTTCCCCTTCAGATATTTTCACTTCCTCAAGCTCTGCGAGTTGAAAAGATAAAAAATCTCTAGATGCAAGTAATTCTGACGAAATATTTTTAAGCTCTCCAAGTCTTTTTTGTGCATCAATCCATCGATAAAATAATTTTTGTGTTGTTTTTGACAATACAGAACAACCTGCGAAATCATCTAATATATAACGATGAGTTTCACGTCTAAGAAGGGACTGATGTTCATGTTGATTATGAATATCAATAAGAGTCTCACCAAGCTCCCTCAGCTGCTGCATCGTAGCCAATTGACCATTAATATGGCCTCGGGATCTACCTTCTCTTGTTAGCACTCTTCGAAGCAAACATCCATCTTCAGTGTTATTAAAATCATTTTTTTCAAGCCATTTTTTAGCTTGAATAACCTTACTAATATCAAATAATGCAGCTACTTCAGCCCTATCAGCTGATCTCCTCAATTGGTCAATGTCCGCTCTATCACCTAGTGCCATTGCCAGGGCACCAACGATTAGGGACTTGCCTGCACCAGTTTCTCCTGTAAGTGCAGTCATGCCTGAACTAAAGTCAATTTCTAAGTGCTCGACTAAGGTAAAATTTTTGATAACTAATGTTAGAAGCAAAATTGTTCTCAATTCAATAAAAATTATATTACCAATCTTATACAGATTTTTCTGGTGCGTCTGCCCTTGAAACTTTTTGCTATGTCCCAATATAAAAGATATGGAAAGATAAGCTTTTAAACATCATCTTATATAAATATTTTTAAGTTACATAAGAGTTAGTATTTAAGGAGATTGTTCGTGGTAGGGAAAAAAAATAAAAGTTCTACTGAAGTAAGTGAAAAGTCGACGAAAAAAACTAAAGTGGCTTCTCCCAAAAAAAATAAGTTGGAACGTGCTGCCGAAAAAGAAAAACTAGACTTAATCTCAAAGTTAGCTGAGGTTCAGGTTCAGCTTGAAGATTCAAAAGATGCATCTTTAAGAGACCAAGCTGAAATGCAAAATATTCTCCGTCGTTCAGAACGAGATGTTCAGAATGCACATAAGTATGCTTTAGATAAGTTTGTTTCGGAGCTCTTACCCGTTGTAGACAATCTTGAGCGAGCACTTAAAACTATTGACTCAGACAATAAAGAGCTGAAGGTGTTAGGTGAAGGAGTCGAACTCACACTAAAAAGCTTCCAAGACGCATTGGAGCGACATAATGTATTATCGGTGGATCCCAAAGGGGAAGTCTTTAATCCCGATCTACATCAAGCTATGAGTATATTAGAGGAATCATCTGCTGCTCCAAATACAGTTATAGATGTATTTCAAAAAGGCTACACGCTCAATGGCCGTTTAGTTCGGCCTGCTATGGTTGTAGTTGCTAAAGGAGAGAATCAGTAATTTTTGAAAAAGAAATCACAAGGCAGAGGTTGAAATTTTCAATTATGCGCCAATATTACTAGATAGAAAAATTATTTTTGAATTTGAAGTTATGTTAATCCCGGAGAAAAAAAATGGGTAAAATTATAGGAATTGATCTAGGCACCACTAACTCTTGTGTCGCTGTGCTTGAGAGCAACAAACCAAAAGTTATAGAAAATGCTGAAGGTGTCAGAACTACTCCATCCATCGTCGCCTTTGTTGACGGGGGTGAAATTTTGGTTGGACAATCCGCAAAACGTCAAGCAGTAACTAACCCAGCCAATACATTGTTTGCAGTAAAGCGTTTAATTGGTCGGCGTTTTGAAGATAAGGTTGTTCAAAAAGATATTAAAATGGTCCCTTATAAGATTGTTAAGGCAGATAATGGTGACGCTTGGGTAGAAGTTAATGGCGAAAAGCGTGCTGCCCCGCAAATCTCTGCTGAAGTACTCAAAAAGATGAAAAAGACAGCAGAAGATTATGTTGGAGAAAGCATTCAAGAAGCAGTGATAACTGTACCAGCCTATTTTAACGACTCCCAGCGTCAGGCAACAAAAGACGCTGGTAAGATAGCCGGCCTTGATGTCAAAAGAATAATTAATGAACCTACTGCTGCCGCATTAGCATACGGTATGGATAAAACACCAGGTGATCGTGTGATTGCTGTTTATGATCTTGGTGGCGGTACGTTTGATATTTCTATTATTGAAATTGCAGATGTGGATGGCGAACATCAGTTCGAAGTTCTTTCGACTAACGGAGATACTTTTTTAGGCGGCGAAGATTTCGATATGCGTTTGATTGAATATTTAGCTGATCAGTTCAAAAAAGAAAATAATTTTGATTTATTAAAAGATCCAATGGCCATCCAGCGCCTTAAAGAGGCAGCTGAAAAAGCTAAGATAGAACTATCCTCTAGTCAGCAAACAGAAGTTAATCTACCTTACATAACTGCAGACGCAACTGGACCAAAACACCTAGTAGTAAAGCTGACTCGATCTAAACTTGAATCCCTAGTTGAACAACTAGTAGAGCGCACTATGGCGCCCTTAAAGCTTGCCCTGAAAGATGCAGGTAAGTCTGTTTCTGACATTGATGATGTCATTTTAGTTGGTGGTCAGACTCGAATGCCTATGGTGCAAGATAAAGTGACTGATTTTTTTGGTAAAGAGCCACGAAAAGATGTCAATCCTGATGAAGCAGTTGCAATGGGAGCAGCCATTCAGGGTGCAGTTCTTTCTGGTGACGTGAAAGATGTATTATTATTAGATGTAACTCCATTGACGCTAGGTATTGAAACTATGGGTGGCGTGGCTACACCACTAATTGAAAAAAATACAACAATACCTTCAAGAAAATCACAGATTTTCTCTACAGCTGAAGATAATCAAACAGCAGTTACTGTTCATGTTGTTCAGGGAGAAAGAAAACAAGCAACAGGCAATAAATCATTGGGTAGATTTGATCTTGCAAATATACCTCCTGCACAAAGAGGGATGCCTCAAATTGAGGTTACTTTTGATATTGATGCGAATGGAATTTTGAATGTAAATGCTAAAGATAAAGCGACAGGAAAAGAGCAATCTATTGTAATAAAAGCTTCCTCAGGATTGTCTGATGATGAGATTGAAAAAATGGTCAATGATGCAGAAGCTAATGCCGCTGAAGATCAAAAATTTGAAGATTTAGCACAAGCTAGAAATGCTGCAGATGGGCTTGCTCATGCAGCCACGAAAACAGTAGAAGAAGCAGGCGATAAAGCTTCAGATGAAGAGAAGGAAGCTATTACTTCAGCTGTGAAAGAGGTTGAAGAGGCTGTTAAGGGAGACGATAAGGAAGTTATAGATGCAGCAGCAGCAAAACTTTCTGAAGCTTCTAGCGCACTTGCACAGAAACTTTATGCGGAGCAAGCAGCCGCTGCCGAAGCAGATAATCCCGGTGGTGAATCAGAATCTACCCCTGCTGAAAATGATGCGGTAGATGCTGAATTTGAAGAGGTTGATGCTGAATCTGAAACAAAAGAGGCAAAACCTGAAAAGAAAGCGCCGAAGACTGAAAAAGTAAAGTCTAAACCCAAGAAAGAAGATAACAAAAAGTAGGGTTATAAATAGAAAGTATAAGTATTGCTGGCCTAAAGCGCGGTTTATTTCCGCGCTTTAGTGCATTTAGGCAATAAAAAAAGATGAAGGTCGGACCGATTAAGGTTTTTTTTGGAAGTATAATTAAACTATAGAAGTAGATAACGAATGTCTAAACGCGATTATTATGAAGTTCTTGGTGTAACGAAAAATGCGCCTGAGCAGGATATAAAAAAAGCTTATCGTCGAATAGCGATGAAAAATCATCCTGATCGAAATCCAGATAATAAAGATGCAGATCATTTATTTAAAGAAGCGACAGAAGCTTACGAAGTGCTTTCTAACAATGAAAAGAAAACAGCTTATGATCAATATGGTCACGCTGCTCCTGGCTCTGCAGGTGGCTATGATGCTAATGGTAATTTCAGTGATATTTTTGGTGATGTTTTTGGTGATATTTTCGGTGGGGCAAGAGGCCAAGGCCGAGCCGGCCCCGCGCGTGGATCTGATCTGCAATATAATTTAGATCTGACTTTAGAGGATGCTATAAAAGGCAAAACAGTAAAAATAAAAATACCAAGACTCTGTGCTTGCAAGCAGTGTGATGGATCTGGAAGTAAAAGAGGCTCTACTCCATCCACTTGTGCTACTTGTGGTGGTCATGGGCAGGTTAGAATGTCCCAGGGCTTTATTTCCGTGCAGCAGGCTTGCCCAAAATGCCATGGCAGGGGATCAGTTATAAGTGATCCGTGTAATATTTGTCGTGGCCAAGGAAGAATAGAGGAGAGCAAAACTCTTTCTGTTAAAGTACCCTCGGGAGTAGATACTGGTGATCGAATTCGCCTAAGTGGAGAGGGTGAATCTGGCCCTGAGGGTGGTCCATCTGGAGATTTATATGTACAGATGAGTGTTCGAAAGCATCAATTATTTGTGCGTGATGGCCGTAATCTTCATTGCGAGCTACCATTAAGTTTCATCAGTGCAATTTTGGGGGATGAGCTCGAAGTTCCAACATTAAACGGTCCTGTCAAGTTAAAGGTTCCCCAAGAGACACAAACCGGTACTACGTTTAGGCTCAAAGGTAAGGGAGTTAAAACTGTTCGAAGCGCAGGAGTAGGAGATTTGTTTTGTACAGTGATATTAGAAACCCCCGTTAAACTTAGCAGTCAGCATAAAGAGATACTCCGCGATCTTCAGGATAGTATGAGCGAATCAAAACACTCACCTAAAACAGAATCTTGGTTCAAGGGCGTAAAAAATTTTTTTGATGGATTTAATGTTTAGTTGATAATAAATTATTTCTATATAGTTGTATTAATACATCTATTATAGAATACTCAAAAAACTAAATGTTTTAACAACACTTTATAAAGACTGTTAATAATATGAAAAATAGCTCTGCTAGAGTTGCGATAATTGGTGCTGCCGGAAGAATGGGTCGAGCTCTTATTGAGGCAGCTATTATTAGTCCCAAGGTTCAGATGACAGCAGCTATAGTTAGGCCAGGTAGCTCGCTTATAGGTTCTGATGCAGGTAATTTAGTTGGTGTTTCTAGTACAGGGGTTCTGCTAGTTGATAACATAAAAGATGTTATTGATGATTTCGATATTTTGATTGATTTCAGTTCTATTGAAGCTTCTCTCTCTAATGTACAAATTTGCAGGGATGAAGATAAAGGTATTGTAATTGGAATAACTGGATTTCAGGACGAACAAAAAAAACAATTAGTGTCGGCCGCAGAAAAAATCTCCATATGCATGGCTTCCAATTTTAGTACAGGAGTCAATTTATGTTTTGGGCTAATTGAACTAGCGTCTAAAGTTATTGGCGATGAGGCTGATATTGAAATCTGTGAAGCACACCATCGACATAAAATAGATGCCCCATCAGGGACTGCTCTGAATATGGGTGAAATTATAGCACGGTCACTTGATGTGAATTTACAAGATGTTGCAGTATTTGGCCGACAAGGCCAGACTGGGGAAAGAGACAAAAACACAATTGGCTTCTCAACAACAAGAGCGGGTGACATTGTTGGAGATCACACTGTAATTTTTGCTGCAGAAGGAGAGCGAGTTGAAATTACTCACAAAGCCTCAAGTCGAATGTCGTTTGCTCGGGGTGCTATTAGGGCTGCGAGCTGGATATCTAGAAAAAAAACTGGTATGTACGATATGCAGGATGTCCTTGGTCTTAAATCATAAGAGAGCCTTTGAGTTAGTATTCTCTGGACAGCCTGCAATCGTTGCCCTAAAATATTCTTATATTTGTTAGCACTAAAATAAACACACTAAAGCCAAATATTAGGCAATTGCAATCTAGTATTTTGAGGCGAGGTGAGACAGATTGTTTCATCTCGCTTTTTGCCGCTTGGCGTTTGTTTTAGCTACTAATGCTTATTTAGAAATTAAACTTATTTTTATTACCTGTCTTTAAGGAGGTTGCATTGAATACCGATTGCTATCGGGCAGCTATCTTAGTCCTTCAGGATGGTACCATTTTCAAAGGCAGATCGATTGGTGCTATTGGATCTTCTAGTGGTGAAGTAGTTTTCAATACAGCTATGACCGGTTATCAGGAAATACTCACTGATCCTTCTTACGCGCGACAAATTGTCACTTTTACCTACCCTCATATTGGTAATACAGGAGTAAACACTGAAGATGAGGAATCATCCCAAATTTGGGCTGCTGGCCTTGTAATTAGAGATCTTCCCTTGCTAGCTAGTAATTTTAGATCCGAAACTAATCTCGATGATTATCTGAAAGAAAAAAATATTTTAGGTATTTCAGATATTGACACTCGAAAATTGACTCGCATTCTTAGAGAAAAGGGATCACTAGGTGGTTGCATCATGGCTGGTGATGTTGATGAAAAAATCGCTCTTAAGATGGCATGTAGCTTTATTGGTTTAGAGGGAGTTGACCTCGCTAAGGAAGTTACTACTGCTAAAAAAATAAATTGGACAGAAGGTACTTGGAAGCTTGGTGTTGGACATCAAGACCTACGTAAAGACCTGCGTAAAAAAAATTACAAGTTGGTAGTTTACGATTTTGGTGTCAAAAGGAATATTTTAAGGATGCTAGTTGATAGAGGGGCTGAGCTGACAATTGTTCCTGCGCAAACACCCGCAAATGAAATATTAAGTATGAATCCCGATGGTATATTTTTGTCTAACGGACCTGGAGATCCTGAGCCCTGCAATTACGCAATTGAGGCTATCAGTCAGATATTAAAGACCAGCGTGCCAGTATTTGGAATTTGCTTGGGCCATCAATTATTAGCTTTAGCCAGCGGTGCAAAAACTTCAAAAATGAAATTTGGTCATCATGGTGCCAATCATCCTGTTAAAGATATCGATAAAGGTAGAGTTATGATTACTAGTCAAAATCATGGATTTTCCATTGATGAGGCAACTCTTCCATCCAATCTTAGTGTTACACATGTATCATTATTTGATGGGTCGATTCAGGGAATCCAACGAACAGATAAACCAGCATTTGGCTTCCAAGGCCATCCTGAGGCCAGCCCGGGGCCGCACGAAGCCTCATTATTATTCGATCATTTTTTTGAGTTGATTGAAAATTATCGTAATAACAATATTAAGAATTGATAATTTATGCCAAAAAGAAATGATATTAAAAGTGTTTTAATTCTTGGAGCTGGACCTATTGTTATTGGTCAAGCTTGTGAATTTGATTACTCGGGTGCACAAGCATGCAAGGCGCTCAGGGAAGAAGGATTTCGTGTTATTCTTGTAAATTCTAATCCTGCGACCATTATGACTGACCCCTCTATGGCAGATGCTACCTACATAGAACCAGTAGAGTGGCAAACCGTTTCAAAAATCATTGAGGAGGAAAAGCCAGATGCGTTGCTACCGACGATGGGAGGACAGACAGCTCTCAACTGCGCTTTAGATTTATATCGAGAGGGTATCCTAGAAAAATTTAATGTCGAAATTATTGGTGCCGACCAAGATGCAATTAAAAAAGCAGAAGACCGAAGTCTTTTTGCTATTGCAATGGAAAAGATTGGCCTAAAAACTGCCAGAGCAATTATTGTACACACCCTTAAAGAGGCGCTTACAGTGCCAGATATCTTCGGCTACCCGTGTATCATAAGACCATCTTTTACTATGGGTGGATCTGGTGGAGGTATAGCGTACAACCGAGAAGAATTTATCGAAATATGCCAAAGAGGACTAGAGCTATCTCCAACTAATGAATTGTTGATCGATGAGTCCTTGCTTGGATGGAAAGAATTTGAAATGGAGGTTGTGCGAGATAAAAATGATAATTGTATTATTGTTTGCTCAATCGAGAATTTAGACCCAATGGGCGTTCATACAGGCGACTCTATTACTGTTGCCCCCGCTCAGACGCTCACAGACAAAGAGTATCAAATCATGCGTAATGCCTCGATTGCAGTATTGCGTGAAATTGGTGTTGAAACAGGCGGATCAAATGTTCAGTTTGCAGTGAATCCTGTTGATGGCAGGATGGTGGTCATTGAAATGAACCCAAGAGTGTCTCGATCCTCTGCACTTGCGTCAAAGGCTACTGGATTTCCTATTGCCAAAGTTGCAGCTAAGTTAGCAGTTGGATTTACTCTAGACGAACTGCAAAATGACATTACTAAAGGTGCTACACCGGCTTCATTCGAGCCAAGTATCGATTATGTAGTAACAAAAATTCCCCGATTTGCTTTTGAAAAGTTTGACCAAGCAAACGCTAAGTTGACTACACAAATGAAGTCAGTAGGCGAGGTCATGGCTATTGGTCGCACCTTTCAGGAATCATTACATAAGGCGATTAGAGGACTAGAAGTAGGTTCAGCTGGTTTCGAGGAAAAAATATATATTACTTCAAAAGATGATCTTACCGAGTTGCGATATCAGCTAAGAATCCCTGGATCAGAGCGTCTTTGGTATATTGGCGACGCTTTTCGAGCTGGGATGTCCCTTTCTGAAATTTTTAATCTGACAGCTATCGACCCTTGGTTTTTATCTCAGATTCAGAATCTAATAGACGAGGAGATTAGTATTAATGACCTCTCACTTGATGATTTAGACAAAGATCAATTATTTCGACTCAAACAAAAAGGATTTTCTGATAAACGTCTATCAGTATTATTAGGGGTTAGTGAAAATAATTTTAGAGATTATCGTCATGCTAAGAATATAAGACCTGTATTTAAGCGTGTTGATACATGTGCTGCTGAGTTTTCGACTGCTACAGCTTATATGTATTCTACGTATGAAGAAGAGTGTGAAGCAAAGCCATCATCCAAAAATAAAATTTTAGTTCTAGGAGGTGGACCTAATAGAATTGGTCAAGGTATAGAGTTTGACTACTGCTGCGTACATGCCGCTCTTGCGATGCGTGAAGAGGGCTATGAAAGCATTATGATTAACTGTAATCCAGAAACAGTTTCAACTGATTATGATACCTCAGATCGATTATATTTTGAGCCAGTCACGCTTGAAGACGTATTAGAAATTGTAAATATTGAGAAGCCCAAGGGGGTAATTGTACAGTTTGGTGGACAGACCCCACTAAAACTAGCTCAAGCGCTTGAAAATGAGGGTGTACCTATTATAGGAACAACCCCAGATGCTATAGATCTAGCAGAAGATCGAGAGCGCTTCCAGAAGATGATAAGTAAATTAAGATTACTTCAACCTCCAAACGCTATTGTCCGTTCTGCAGATAGCGCCGTAAGCGCAGCTGCAAAAATTGGTTACCCCCTAGTTGTGCGCCCTTCGTATGTTTTGGGTGGAAGAGCTATGGAGATCGTTTACGGGGAAGACGAATTATCTCATTATATGGATCATGCGATTAAAGCCTCAGGCGACGCACCGATATTGCTAGATTATTTTTTATCTTCTGCAGTTGAGGTGGATATAGATGCTGTATCTGATGGTAAAAATGTAGTTATCGGCGCAATTATGCAGCATATTGAACAAGCAGGCATCCATTCTGGCGATTCTGCTTGTGCTTTGCCTCCTTATAGTCTTCCAGACCACGTTCAAAACGAAATGCGAGATATCGTTAAAGCTATGGCTGTTGAACTCAAAGTCAAAGGCTTAATGAATGTTCAATTAGCGTGGCAAGATGATAAAATTTACGTGATTGAGGTAAACCCAAGAGCCGCTAGAACTGTACCATTTGTGTCTAAGTGTATAGGAGTGTCTTTAGCCAAGGTCGCAGCACGATGTATGGTTGATATCTCGCTTGAAGAGCAAGGCTTTGTAGAAGAAATAACCCCAGATTTTTTCAGCGTCAAAGAAGCTGTGTTACCCTTCAATAAATTCCCAGGAATAGATCCTATTCTTGGTCCAGAAATGAAATCTACAGGTGAGGCTATGGGAGTAGGTCACACCTTCGCTGAAGCCTACGCAAAAGCAGAACTAGGTGCTAGTAATCCAATTCCTTCTAAGGGAACAGCATTTCTTAGTGTGCGAGATCCAGATAAAAATGGCGTAGTAGAAGTCGCAAAAAATTTAATAATTGCTGGCTTTAAGCTTGTAGCAACTGAAGGAACATTAAATATATTAATAGCTGCTGGCTGTGAAGTAGAGCATGTTAATAAGGTGCAAGAGGGCCGGCCACATATTGTAGATATGATTAAGAATGATAAAATTAGTTTAATTATTAACACTACTGAAGGCCGCCAAGCTATAGCTGCTTCTTCACCAATTAGGTCGAGCGCAGAACAGCATGGGGTCTACTATACAACAACTTTAGCAGGTGGCGAGGCTGTTTGTATGGCGCTAAAAATTAAAACTGAGATTAAAGTTAACAAACTTCAAAGATTACATCTCGGGAGCAAAAAATGAGTAAAATACCTATGACATCCATCGGAGCTAACAGTCTTCGTATTGAGCTAGATAAATTAAAAAAAATTGATCGTCCTAGAATTATTGCAGCTATTGCTGAAGCTCGAGCGCACGGCGACCTTAAGGAAAATGCAGAATACCATGCAGCCCGAGAACAACAAGGTTTCGCAGAAGGGCGTATTCAGGAGATTGAAGCTAAATTCAGTAACGTTCAAATTATTGACATCACTCAGATTCCCTCTGGGGATAAGGTGATTTTTGGCAGCACTGTAGATATGATTAATTTGGAAACAGATGAATCAGTTCACTATCAAATAGTTGGCGATGACGAATCTGATATAAAATTAAATAAAATTTCTTATAAGTCGCCTATCGCCAGAGCTATTATTGCTAAACAAACAGGTGATGTAGTCGTAGTAAAAACCCCATCGGGAGATATCGAGTACGAGATAGACGGAATAAAGTATATTTAAGTTATAAATAGTTTAGATTATCGAAGAAGATTCGATAATCTGGGGTTTGGTTCTTCTGACTTTCTTAATAATAAAACTATGTGGCCGATAGACTGAACCACTTGAGCGGTCGAACTTTCACAGATTGAATTAACTATCTCAGATCTAGAAGCGCTATCACCATTATTCAGTTTAACTTTAATTAACTCATGATCATTAAGCGCCCTATCGATTTCAGCTAAAACATTTTCGCTTAACCCTTTGCTAGCGATTGTTACAACTGGACTCAGCTTATGCCCAAGTCTGCGTAACTGTTTCTTATCTTCATTAGAAATTTTCATTAGTCGGGACTCTTAGTTTATTTGACGATAATTAATTGTCAGCATCACGAGATACTTGTTCCTTATATTTTTGGTATTTTTGGCTGGTTTATTATAGTTAATGTGAGATCATAGACATTCTATACTGATTGTTATTTTGATGTGCTAAAACTTAAGTGTGATATTTTTAAAAATACTCCAGTATTCTTGATTTAATTTTTTGGTATATATATGACAGTTCGCTCAAAGAGTAGTCAAAAATGGCTGCAAGAGCATCATCGAGATCATTATGTTAAGCGAGCACAAGAAGATGGATATCGTTCTCGTGCTAGTTATAAACTGATAGAGCTAAATCAAAAAGATAGTATACTTAAGCCTGGATCAATAGTGGTTGATCTTGGTGCCGCACCTGGGGGTTGGTCTCAAGTAGCTATAAAATTGGTTGGCTCAAAAGGTAAAGTAATAGCCTCTGATATTCTCAGTATGGATCCTATTGATGATGTGAATTTTATTTTAGGAGACTTTACTGATCTAGTTGTACTACAGAATATACTTAATTCATTAGAAAAAGATTTAGTAGACCTTGTAATTTCCGATATGGCCCCAAACATGAGTGGTATAAGAGGTGTTGATCAGCCTAAAGCTATGTATCTAGTCGAACTAGCCCTTGACTTGGCTTGTAAAATTCTTAGGCCTGATGGAAATTTTGTTGTTAAGGTCTTCCATGGGGAAGGTTTCGATCAATATATGTTGGAATTAAAAAAACGATTTAAGCGAGTAGTTTCAAGAAAACCCGAGGCATCTAGACCTCGTTCGCGAGAAGTATATGTTGTTGCAAAAGGGTTTAAGGGTTAAACCTCAGATATTAATTGGCATAAGGCTGCTTGTCGTGGCAAGCTTAAAAAATTCTAAGTAAATAAAATTTGGGTTATCAGCTTAGACTATTAAACATAAAAGGGGATTGTTCTTTGAATGACATGATGAAAAATATTTTTTTGTGGCTCATTATTGCTGCGGTTCTGATATCAGTTTTTCAAAACTTTGGCCCTTCAGTGCCAGATAAAATGGTCGACTACTCAACATTTATCCAGAATGTACAGCGAGGTAATGTTGAAAGTGTTGTTGTTAAGGGATCTATAATTGAAGGCTTAAGAAAAGATAAAACAGAATTTAAAACAACAAGACCTGCCGTATCTGATGATGGCTTGATGGGAGACCTCTTAGATAACGACGTGAAGGTCGAAGGGCAGGATCCAGAACAGCAAAGTATATGGATCCAGCTGTTAGTAGCATCTTTTCCTATACTGCTCATTCTAGCAATATTTATGTTCTTTATGCGTCAAATGCAGGGGGGCGCAGGAGGCAAAGGTGGTCCTATGTCTTTCGGTAAAAGTAAAGCTAGATTGCTTGCGCCTGATCAAATTAATACGACTTTCGCTGACGTGGCGGGCGTAGACGAAGCGAAAGAAGAGGTTCATGAGCTCGTAGATTTTTTACGTGATCCTTCTCGTTTTCAGCGTTTAGGTGGCCGGATTCCCCAAGGCGTTCTTATGGTCGGCCCCCCAGGAACAGGTAAAACGTTATTAGCTAAAGCTATAGCTGGTGAAGCTAAAGTGCCATTTTTTTCTATAGCCGGATCAGATTTTGTAGAGATGTTTGTTGGTGTCGGAGCTTCCCGTGTCCGAGACATGTTTGAACAAGCTAAAAAACAATCCCCATGTATCATATTTATCGATGAAATTGACGCTGTTGGTCGCCATCGTGGTGGGGGTCATGGTGGCGGTAATGACGAAAGAGAACAAACATTAAACCAATTACTTGTTGAAATGGATGGCTTCGAAGGGAATGAGGGCATAATTGTTATCGCTGCTACAAATCGCCCTGATGTCCTCGACAAGGCTTTACTTCGTCCGGGGAGATTCGATCGCCAGGTATACGTTGGATTACCAGATATACGTGGTAGAGAGCAAATACTTAAGGTTCATTCTAAAAAAGTTCCACTTGCTGAAAAATTGGATTTAGGGGTAATAGCTAGAGGTACACCAGGATTTTCTGGTGCAGACTTAGCTAATTTGATAAATGAAGCAGCATTGTTTGCTGCTAGAGCAAACCGGCGACTTGTTAGTGGTGAGGAATTCGAGAAAGCCCGAGATAAGGTCATGATGGGTACTGAGCGTCGCTCAATGGTGATGTCTGAGAAAGAAAAAGAAAATACAGCTTATCATGAGGCTGGCCATGCAATTATAGGCAGATTGATGCCCGAACATGATCCCGTGCATAAGGTTTCAATTATTCCGCGTGGGCGAGCTTTGGGTGTCACCCAGTTTCTCCCAGAGGAAGATAAGTATAGTCTTAGCAAGTTGCAATTAAAAAGTCAGCTTTGTAGCTTATTTGGAGGCAGGATTGCAGAAGAGCTAATCAGTGGGAAAGATGGAGTCACAACTGGAGCTTCAAACGATATTGAAAGAGCTACTCAGATGGCAAGAAATATGGTCAGCCGCTGGGGGCTGTCTGATAAAATGGGTCCTGTTCTTTATGGTGAAGAAGAAGGGCAGTCTTCTGGAATGAACCAATCTCTTTACTCTGCCGATACTGCAAGAGAAATTGATGTTGAGGTGCGTAAGGTCCTTGACGATTGCTATACGCGATCTATGAAAATACTTAAAGATAACATCGACATTCTGCATGCCATGAAAAACGCTTTGATGGACTATGAGACTATTGATTCTGAACAAGTTGATGATTTGATGGAACGTAAAACAGTTCGGCCGCCTTATGATTGGGATGACCTTGGATCTGTTAAAGTATCTGATAAAAATAAAAATACTGACGATACAAGTACAGTTGGAGGACCTGCTAAAGAAATTTAACTTCTTGGCTAAAAAGATAAGAAAGTATTGGTGAATTTTTCCAATAATTTTCTTGGCGTCATATTTTAATTTTTAGTATTTATAGACAATACATTATTTAATATTAAGCAACATTAACATTGTCGATGAAACTCTAATGAAAAACAGCCATTTTTTCGAAAATCTTGCTACTCCTCTTGTAATGGCTATTTTGAATGTAACCCCGGATTCGTTTTTTGATGGCGGATTGCTTTGTGGAAAAAAAGATAAAATTTCACTTGATCTGGTGGTAAAAAGAGTAGATTTGTTGGTTAAAAGTGGCGCCAATATTATTGATGTAGGCGGCGAGTCTACAAGGCCAGGTGCAAAATCTGTAGGTTTGCAAGAAGAGCTAAACAGAGTAATTCCTGTAGTAGAGACCATTGTCGACCGGTTTGAAATTCCAGTGTCTGTAGACACAAGCTCTCCATCAGTCATCACTGAATCGGCCAACGCTGGCGCTCTGATGATTAATGATGTGCGTGCCTTGTCTCGTAAAGGTGCTATTGACGCAGTTGCTTCGTCTGATCTTGCTGTTTGCCTAATGCACATGGCTGGAGAACCTACCAATATGCAGCTTGATCCAAGCTATAATAATGTGCTTGATGAAGTAAGTGATTACTTGTTAGCTCGCATCAAGCTTTGTGAGGCTGGCGGAATTGACCGAAAAAAAATATTTATTGACCCTGGGTTTGGTTTCGGTAAGACACTTGAGAACAATTTAGAGTTATTTCGTGGTCTAAATAAATTAAGTGAGTTAGGCTTTCCTTTAGTCGTAGGGTTATCAAGAAAATCTATGGTAGGTTCAATCTTAAACAAACCAGCAGATGGCAGATTATTTGGTAGTATAGCCCTTGCGATGCTAGCAATACAAAAAGGAGTTAAAATACTTCGAGTGCATGATGTTGAAGCCACAGTTGATGTATTAAAAATATTTAATGCTATAGAAGAAAAAGGAAGTATATGACGCAGAAAAAATTTTTTGGAACCGATGGTATACGTGGTCGAGTAGGAGTTACTCCTATAACAGCTGATTTTATGCTAAAGCTTGGCTGGGCATCTGGTAAAGTTTTTAGCGAGAATAACTCTGGCAGGAAGCTGATCATTGTAGGAAAAGATACACGTGTATCAGGTTACATGTTCGAATCAGCAATTCAAGCAGGACTGATTGCAGCGGGGGTCGATGTTGCTCTTTTAGGCCCTATGCCGACCCCTGCTATTGCATATTTAACACGAACCTTTCGTGCCCAGGCAGGCATTGTGATTAGTGCATCACATAACCCTTTTTATGATAACGGTATTAAGTTCTTTGGGGCTGACGGATTCAAACTATCTGATACAGTTCAGGAGGCTATAGAATCTTATTTGGATAAACCCCTAGTCACAGAGAATCCCTCCAAACTAGGAAAGGCTTTCAGAGTAGAGGATGCTGCAGGACGTTATATTGAGTTTTGTAAGGGTACACTTCCAGCAGGTAGCAATTTGCAAGGCCTAAAGATTGTTATTGATTGCGCTAATGGAGCTACATATCACACGGCTCCAATGGTTTTTAGAGAACTGGGAGCAACAGTAATTGAGTTAGCCGTTAAGCCTGATGGATTTAATATTAATAAAAGTTGCGGGTCTACACAGCCTGGTATTTTGCAGGATGCGGTTTTAGAGCAAGAGGCTGACATGGGCATTGCTTTCGATGGAGATGGCGATCGAGTTATGTTTGTAGACCATAAAGGTCAACTGATAGATGGAGATGAGCTAATATTTGTTATTGCTAAACATCGTCATCAAAATGGTGGTTGTAGTGGTGTAGCTGGAACTTTAATGAGCAACCTAGGTATGGAGAGATCGCTCAAAAAATTAGGTGTTCCGTTTGTTCGTACCAAAGTTGGTGATCGTTATGTTATAGAAGCGCTTCGTGAAAGAAAGTGGCAATTAGGTGGGGAAAGTTCTGGCCATATTATTTGTAGTGACTTAACAACTACTGGAGATGGCGTTGTAGCAGCCTTGCAGGTACTGCACGCTATGCGAGAAACGTCTATCCCGCTAAATACACTAAAAAAAGCAATGCAGAAATATCCTCAAATTATGGTTAATGTGCCTATCGGAACAGATTTCAATTTAAAAAAATTTCCTCTTATACAAAAAGCTATAGACGAGGCAGAAAAAGAATTGAAGGACTGTGGTCGCATATTACTCAGACCATCAGGTACTGAGCCACTTGTGCGGGTTATGGTGGAGGCTGAAGATTCCGAGCTGGTTAATAAAATTGTTCGCAGAGTAGCTGATATTGTAGAAAAAGAAGTGGGAGTGACCTCAAGATAATAGTAAAAATTTCAATCTACCTAAGACTACAGGAAGACTTAGCTCTGTTATTCTTCTATGGTTGAATAATGCTAATATATTAGATAAGATTGCCCACATTTAGGGCTAGGATAACTATAAAATATGAGTCGTCCCTTAATAGCCGGAAATTGGAAAATGAACGGCAGCGGGAAAAATATAGCAGAATTAATGAAAAAGCTGCTCGAATTGCAATGTAAATCAGACATTGTTATTTTTCCTCCTTATGTTTATATACCTCAGGTGGTTACAGCGCTTTCTGATAAAGCCATTGCTGTTGGTGCTCAAGACGTTTGCGAGTATAATTTTGGCGCATATACAGGTGAGGTTTCATCTGAAATGCTAAAAGACATAGGTTGTACGTATTGTCTTGTTGGCCATTCAGAGCGCCGAGGTATATACGGAGAAGATAACTCAAAGGTTGCTAGTAAGTTTTATCAGGCTAGTCTGGCAGGCTTGAAACCAATTTTATGTTTAGGTGAGACCCTTGAGCAGAAAAAAAAAGGTGAGACCCTTGGCCTTATTTGTGAACAGATAGATGCTATATTAGATCGTGCTGGAAAAAATTCTTTATCGAATGCTGTGATTGCCTATGAACCTATATGGGCTATCGGTTCTGGAAAGCCTGCAGATGCTAGCGAGATACAGCTTGTACATCAATATATACGAAGTAAAATTGGAGATTCTGGATTAGGATCTAAAATTTTGTATGGAGGTAGTGTCACCCCTGCAAATACCATGCAGCTTCTTGAAAAACCGGATATAGACGGTCTGCTTGTTGGTGGAGCTTCATTGGATGCCGTGGCGTTTAGTGAGATATGTAAGTTAGCATAACTGAAGTTAATTAATAATTTGGCTGAATTTTAAAAATGGAAAAACTAACGTTAATAATACATATCCTGACAGGCATAGCTATTGTCGGCATGATTTTATTGCAACAGGGAAAAGGTGCTGAAGCAGGAGCTTCTTTTGGCTCTGGCGCTTCACAAACTATGTTAGGGAGTGCTGGGAGTTGGAATTTTTTTAGTAAAATTACAGCTATACTTGCAACAATTTTTTTTATTACTAGTTTTGGTTTGGCCGTAATAGCCAAGGACCGCGCAACTGTAATAGATGAAATCTTTCCTAGTTTAGACTCGATAGAGCAGTCACTAGAGACTGAGCTTCCAGAGATTGATTCCATTCAAGAATCTTCTGATTTGAAATAATGAAGTCCAATAAAAAAATTGCCCAAGTGGTGGAATTGGTAGACACGCTATCTTGAGGGGGTAGTGGCGAAAGTC
>CAZSMR010000021.1:0-22418 GCA_964608185.1 uncultured Porticoccus sp.
CTAGATTAAGCTGCCATATCAGGTGATCACTCAGAGATTCATCGGTTTGACTAATGCTTTCAGAGTCTGTTAGGTTTGAGGTCATAACACTTGTATTATTTCTAGGTTCATATGACGGATCTATTATGTTCTCAGGTATTGATTCCTCCCCATTTTTTACTACTGGCTCACCTTTCTCCTCTTCGCTTTCTTCAAGCTCTAACAACGGGTTATCATATAATTTTTGTTGGACCTCCTGCTGAAGTTCCAGTGAGGAAAGTTGGAGAACAGCAATAGCCTGCTGAAGTTGTGGGGTTATTTTCAGCTGTTGAGAGGAGCTAAGTCTTAAGCTTGGCTTCATGATTAGATAGACCGATATATTTAAAATAAATTATTTCTATTTTAAATATATCATAAACGACTTGCAATTTTCATGCCTATAAACTGTATAGATTTTGGTTTGTGATGAGACTTAGGGAAAACTGGAGATTAAAAGATATTTAAAGCACAAAATTTTCACCTAAATATATATCTCGAACTTGTTGGTTCGTGATTATTTCTGCAGCTTCACCCTCGGCAATGACTCTGCCTTCTCCAACAATATACGCATGTTCACATATGTCGAGGGTCTCGCGGACATTATGATCTGTGATTAAAATACCAATATTTTTACTTTTAAGTTGACGAATAATCTGTTTTATTTCATTTACTGAAATTGGGTCTACTCCTGCAAATGGCTCGTCAAGGAGTATAAAATCAGGTTCTGTAGCCAGCGATCTAGCTATCTCAACTCTTCGGCGTTCTCCGCCAGAGAGGCTGAGGCCTAAAGAATTTCTAATATGAGTGA
Organism: uncultured Porticoccus sp.; assembly: GCA_964608185.1. Classification (GTDB taxonomy): domain Bacteria; phylum Pseudomonadota; class Gammaproteobacteria; order Pseudomonadales; family Porticoccaceae; genus Porticoccus. The sequence continues at coordinate 827 of CAZSMR010000021.1, forward strand.
GATGAAATTCTTTTAGCAAGTCATCTGTCTTAGCCTTACGTTGAATATCATCAATATCATCTCGTGTTTCTAAAATAGCTAAAATATTATTTTCAACGGTCATCTTTCTAAAAACAGAAGCCTCTTGGGGTAGATAACCAATACCTTTTTGAGCGCGCCCATGCATTGGAAGATGAGTAATATTTTCTTCACCAATAAATATTTCTCCTCCATCTTGTTCTACTAAGCCAACTATCATATAGAAGCAGGTAGTTTTTCCAGCACCATTAGGACCTAATAGACCAACTATTTTTCCACTTTCTACTGAAAGTGAAACGTCACGAATGATGGGCCTTTTTTTGTAGCTTTTAGATAGATTAAGAGCTTTTAGTACTGCCATAAATAAATTACCTAGTAGGAGGAATGACCATTTCTATGCGCTGTTTTGTATTCTGTGTGGAAGATGCTTTTACGATTTCTGCCTTCAAATCGTAATCAATTCTATCCCCAGTTATGGTAGTGCCATTTTGTTCGAGACTAGCATCCTGAATTAATCCAATTCTTTCATTTTTAAGATAGTACTGAATAGTTTTTGCACTAGCTAAAACGAGTCCATCTTCAGCATTAAGGACCTGCTGATAATGAGCTGGAGTGCCTTTACATACAATCCTATCGCCTTCTTTTACGTCAGTGATTATAGTCACTTTATCCGCGTTGATTATTATACTGCCTTGACGAACAACTACAGATCCTTGGTAAGTAGCAGTCCCTTCCTTTTCGTTCTGCTCTGCTCGGTCTGAGATAATTTTTATAGGGGCTTTTCTGTCATCTGGAAGAGCATATAAAATCATACAATGTGATAACACTGCCAAAGCTATGATCAGATTATTGACCACGATAGACTCCCTGCACTTCAGATAAAAGTTCGAATATCTCTGTATCGAGGTTACCCTTCATACCAACCCCTACAGATTCTCCATTTGGACCAATTATTCTGACTTTAACATCAGTCTCAACAGTCTGTTTATCGGGATGAAGAATTAACTTTTCGGTTATTAGTTTATTTTTTCCCCCATCCTTTAAATCTTTCCATGCATAAACATTATCTGAAAATATTGCACTTTCTCCGTTATTGATGCTGGCCCCCTTATCTGCTTTAAGCTGCCAAGGCTTTGATGATTTTGCTGATGGATAGTACTTAAGTTTTGGTTTTTCAAACTCCAGACGGCTGGTTAATTTGAAGCGCTTTGTGTTTATTGCATCCAGCTTAGAAGCTAATCTCCCACTCTTATCAAACTCCAGCATAGAGATATTTATCATGTAGCTGTCAAATCTATAATCGATAGCATTTGAATCATAACTAGGTTTCTTTCTAAACACCTCAGGTTGTGCGAGCAAAAACAATAGAAAAACCCCTACCGAACCCAAGAGCATTATTGTTAAAAGAAAATTACGCATAATTAGATAAACTTAGTTAAATTAGACTATTATTTCTACATTATCTTTTTAGAGGTAGTCCGTTAAAATTGAATCGAAGTTATCTTGTGCTCTCAAGATCAACTCAGCTAGTTCTCTTACAGCACCATGTCCACCATTTGATGATGTTTGCCAATTAGAATTCTTGGCTACAAACTTATGCGCATTAGCGACAGCAACTCCTAACCCCACTTGTCGAATTATAGCAACATCTGGTAGGTCGTCACCGAGAAATGCAATTTCTTGCATATGATAATTTTCACCCTTTCTTGAATCGTCTAAAATTTCATTAAGGGCAGTTAATTTATCTTCTCTTCCCTGAACAACTAGCTGAATACCAAGATCTTTGGCCCTTCTAGCTACGAGTTTAGAAGACCTCCCAGTTATAATACCTACTTTTACACCACTTCTTTGTAATAGTTTGATACCCAGACCGTCTTGAATATCGAATGCTTTTAGTTCTTCCCCGTTATTTCCGAAATACAACTTTCCATCAGTTAAAACACCGTCAACGTCTAAGAGTAACAATCTGATTGATTTGGCCAGGCTAAGAATTTTTTGATTATTTATTGTCATAATTAAAGAATCCCTGCTCGTAGTATGTCATGTAAGTGTAATATACCAACAGGCCGATGATCTGAATCCTCTATAACTAGGGTTGTGATTTGACATTCTTCAATTATCTTGAGCGCTTCAGCAGCTAACGCATCTTGGTGAACTGATTTGCACCCTGGTTTAGTAACTTCGCTAACATTAATAGAATTTATGTCCATATTAGCGTCTACGGCTCTTCTTAGATCGCCATCGGTGAATACTCCAAAAAGAGTACCAGTATCATTGACTACAGTAGTCATGCCAAAGCCCTTGTTGGACATTTCTAGCAATGCTTGCTTTAGGGGCTCGTGTATATTTACTTTCGGAAGCCTCGTGCCACTATGCATAATATCATCAACTTTTATGAGTAAATTTTTACCTAAGGCTCCTCCTGGGTGGGAGAAAGCAAAATCTTCTGCTGTAAAACCTCTAGCTTCTAGCAGTGCTATAGCTAACGCATCACCCATAACTAAAGTTGCTGTCGTACTTGTTGTGGGAGCCAGCCCAAGAGGGCATGCCTCACAGGTAACTTGGACGTCTAAATGTGCTTCTGCAGCCTTAGCTAAAGTCGATAGTGGGTTACCAGTCATGCAAATCAAAGGAACACCTATACGCTTGATTTGAGGAAGAAGTGTTACTACTTCACTGGTAGTACCTGAGTTTGATAAAGCAAGAACTACGTCATTTTTGGTGATCATTCCAATATCACCATGACTAGCTTCTCCTGGATGAACAAAGAATGCTGGAGTTCCAGTGCTAGCAAAAGTTGCAGCTATTTTTCGTCCAATATGGCCTGATTTACCCATGCCAGTTACTACAACACGACCTGAACAGTTCATAATTAGCTTACAAGCTCTCACAAAAGCATCACCAATTCGCTGTTCCAGTAATTCAATAGCTTCGAATTCCATACGAATTGTTCGCCTAGCTACTTTTAAGTAGTCGTCTTTAGTCATAGCATACTCAATTTTAAATTCATTGGCAGTACATTTGGATTAGTGCTGTTAAGTCAAAAAAACACTTCTTATGTTCAGTATATAAGCAAAGCATAGTAAAGTGCGTAAAGTAATAATAATAAAAGCCCTAAATTTTTTGAAATTTTTGCTTGATGACCTCTCTTTCTTCCAAGCCAAGATACGGATGCAATAATAATAATTAGGGTTAATGTGAGTAAGCTCATAGACAGGTAGTCTCTATGGAAAACTTCTTTATCGAGCGTTAGAGGGGAAATTATTCCTGGTAAAGCCATGACAATTAATAAATTGAATAAATTAGATCCAAATATAGTACCTATAGCAATATCATGGTGACCTTTTATCGCACTAGTAACCGAAGCGGCTAATTCCGGGAGACTAGTTCCGATTGCTACGACAGTTAACCCTATAATTAGTTGGCTTACCCCAAAGAAATCAGCAAACTTGATGGCTCCCCAAACTAGTAAATCTGAACTTATGAGTAGTACGACAAGACCCGTTAGAAAAATTTTTAAGGCTCGTTTGGTAGTTATTGAAGACTCGGTATTACTTAATTCTATTATTTCTGCATTAGATTTATTTTTTTTTCTATAAAAAATAAAAGTTAAAATTGGAAGGGTAGCGAATAGTAAAATTAACCCCTCGACGTAAGTCAAATTTCCATCAAAAAGGAAAACTCCAGCAAGTATTGTAGCCACTAGCAAAGCAAGGCCCTCTGTTCTTAAAAGATATTGACTAAAAGGGATTGGACAAATGAGGGCAGTGACGCCTAAAACTAAACCAATATTTGCTAGGTTAGACCCAATAGCGTTGCCTATACCTATTTCACCTGAGTTATTGAGCGCAGCATTTATTGATACGATAATTTCTGGTGCAGATGTTCCGATAGAAACTATTGTCAAACCGATCAATATAGGAGAAACACCAAAATTAATAGCAGCAGCAGCAGCGCCTGTGACAAAACGATTAGCGCCCCAAACCAAACCCGTTAGTCCAATTAGTGCCGCTAAAAATGCAAGACCTAGTGTTTCCATGCTTACTTTTTCCTTGGTCTTAATTAAGAGATTATTTCATAATTTAGATCTGCAATGTTATAGTGCACACGTTCCTAAGTCAGCTATTTTTTCGTCTCATTAACTGAATCCGTCATCATTATTGGTATAAGCTAATAAAACTGTCGGTTCAGCAGGATTTACAAGGAAAATAAAAATGTTCGCTAGGCAGCTAAATGTAATAAGAAGTATCTTTTTTTTAATTCTATCCAGCAGCGTACCACTTTCTATAGCAAGCTCCACAACTGATGTTAAAGCTTTACCATCAGCCAAAACTCCACATGAGGTGGTAGAGCAAGTTACACACGAACTTCTTAAAACTATTTCAGTTCATAGAAATAGTTTTTCTGAGAACCCAGAAGCTTTTTTTGATGCCCTAGATATTTTGCTAAAAGATGTTATTGATTTTGATTGGATCGCATATAGAGTAATGGGAAAGTACGCCAAAAAATCTAACCTTGAGCAGAAAAATCGTTTTGCTTATACATTTAGAAGAGAACTGATTGAAACTTATGGCCGTGGTTTGTTGTCTTATGGGGAACAGTCCATTGTTGTGATTCCTTCAGAGAAAGATACTAAGGGTCTAAAATCAACGAGGGTTGTCCAGGAAATTCGAGGCCCAGATGGAGTTTTTCCATTAATCTATTCAATGAGCTTGACTCGCTCCGGTTATTGGAAGGTGACGAATTTAGTTATTAACGGTATCAACCTTGGTAAGATTTTTCGTAATCAATTTTCCCAAAGAGCAAGGAAGTTAGGTGGGGATATTGACAAGATAATAGATACCTGGTCATCATCTAGAAGTAGCTAAGAATTAGGAAAAAATATGAGTCCTGCTGAAATAAAATGTTTGTTAATCAAAAAACTGCCAAATTGTGAAATAAAAGTTGATGGTAACGGTAGTCATTTTGATATAGGTGTAATTGGAGAGGTTTTTGCTGGACTCAAGCCTGTACAACGACAGCAACTAATCTACGAAGCACTTAATACCTATATTTCAGATGGCTCAATACACGCTGTAAATATTAAAACATATACTCCAGACGAACCGCAGTGGTAGTGTTTCGCTATGCGTCCAAATCAGGCGATCATTTTTTAGTTAGACTTATCTCCATACCGATTTAGGTGAAGAAGGATTTTTGATGGATAAATTGCTGATCTCTGGAGGCGGTCAACTGTCTGGTGAAATTCGTATCTCTGGAGCAAAAAATTCAGCCCTGCCTATTCTGGCAGCAACATTGCTTTCAGATGGCCCAGTGATGGTCTCTAACGTCCCACATCTCCAGGATATTACAACTATGTTTGAGTTGTTAGGTTGTCTGGGGGTAACCGTCACTATGAACGAAAAAATGCAAGTAGAAGTCGATTCGACTACGCTCGATAACTATACTGCACCTTATGATTTAGTAAAAACAATGCGTGCTTCCATTTTAGTTTTGGGGCCGATGTTAGCAAAATATGGTATCGCTAAGGTTTCTTTTCCTGGAGGCTGCGCCATCGGCAGCCGCCCTGTTGATTTACATCTTTCAGGCCTTAAACTTATGGGAGCATCAATTGATATTAACGAAGGTTATATTAATGCAAAGGTCGATGGCCGCTTAAAAGGGGCCAGTATTAAAATGCCAATTGCTTCAGTCGGAGCTACTGAAAATTTGATGATGGCAGCTACACTTGCAGAAGGCCAGACTAAAATTGAAAATGCTGCTCGTGAACCAGAGGTGATTGATCTGGCTCTTTGTATCAACGCACTCGGAGGCAATATTACTGGAATAGGGACATCAAAAATAGTCATCAACGGGGTTGAATCCCTTCATAGTGGTAGCTACAAGATCATGCCAGATAGAATCGAAACGGCCACCTATCTTGCAGCTGCAGTAGCTACTAGAGGAAAGATCATACTTAAAGATACAAATCCTCAGATTCTAGATATAGTATTAAAGAATTTTAAACAAGCGGGCGCTAAAATAACTACAGGATTAGATTGGATCAATTTAGATATGGAGGGAAAACAGCCTAAAGCCGTCAGTTTTATTACAGAGCCATATCCAGGATTTCCTACAGATATGCAAGCGCAGTTAACTGCTGTAAATGCTGTTTCTAACGGAACTGCAACAATTACTGAGACTGTTTTTGAAAACCGATTGGTGCAAATAAATGAATTGAATCGCATGGGAGCAATAATTAGCGTAGATGGTAATATTGCTACTGTAAAAGGTGTAAGACGATTAAAGGCTGCACCAGTTATGGCCTCAGATCTTCGAGCTTCAGCAAGTTTAATCATCGCGGGCCTTGTTGCAGATGGCGATACTATTATTGATAGAATCTACCATATTGATCGTGGTTACGAACGTATCGAGGAAAAGTTTCAGCAATTAGGAGCAAATATTCGTAGAATTCCTAGTTAGACTGATAAAATATTAGTATTTATACATTAGAGATATGAAATTATGGAAATAACAATCGCTTTAACTAAAGGGCGAATTTTAAAAGAAACCCTACCGATTTTAGCGAAGGCAGGAATTATTCCTGAGGAAGATATAAGTCAAAGCCGAAAATTGCTGTTTGATACCAATATTGATGATGTCCGTCTATTGATATTAAGGGGTTCTGATGTTCCGACTTATGTAAAATTTGGTGCTGCTGATATGGGAGTAGTTGGCAAAGATATTCTTCTTGAGCATGGTTCCGATGGCTTGTATGAGCCTTTGGATTTAAATATTGCCTGTTGCCGGCTCATGACAGCTGGAATGATCGGGGTTTCTCCTAAAATGGGGCGTATTAAAGTTGCCACAAAATACGTAAATATTGCCAGAAAATATTATGCTGCGAGAGGATCTCAGGTAGATATCATAAAGCTATATGGTGCAATGGAGTTAGCCCCCATTATGACTCTATCTGACGAAATAGTAGATATTGTTGATACAGGCAATACTTTAGCAGCAAACGGGCTTGAACCTAGGGATAAAATTTTTGATATAAGTTCTAGGCTGATAGTAAATAAAGCCGCAATGAAAATGAAGCATCTGGGCATTAAAGAGATATTAGGTAGTCTTGAGAGAGTGGTGACTTAACCTATGAATATAAACCCAGTGGATATAAAGTGCTTGTCATCAGTTGATAAAGATTTCGATAGCAAGCTACAAAAATTATTAGAGTGGGAAAAGGCTGAAAATTTAAAAATTGATCAGTTAGTAAGCGACGTATTGTCAGATGTTCTGCAAAAAGGCGATCAGGCTCTGGTCGAATATACTAATCAATTTGACGGCAGAGATGTTCATGATGTCAAGGATCTGATAGTTTCTCGTGATGAAATTAATGAAGCATATGACAGCATTAAAGAATCTGAAAGAACAGCATTAAAGTTATCTGCTCAGAGAATCATTGAGTTTCATGAGCATCAAAAAATTGAATCTTGGAATTATCATGACGAAGATGGAACTTTTTTGGGTCAACAGGTCACCCCACTTGATAAGGTAGGCATATATGTGCCCGGTGGCAAGGCTAATTATCCTTCTTCAGTTTTGATGAACGCTTTGCCTGCAAAAGTTGCTGGTGTGAGTGAGATTATAATGACGGCTCCTGCTCCAGCAGGGAATTTAAGCCCCATGGTTTTAGCAGCAGCAGCTATCGCTGGCGTTGACCAAGTGTATACATTGGGTGGAGCACAAGCGATAGGTGCTCTAGCTTACGGTACAAAAACGATCAACAAGGTTGATAAGATTGTCGGACCAGGAAATATCTATGTTGCGACAGCCAAACGTATGGTTTTCGGACATGTAGGGTTAGATATGATCGCTGGGCCATCAGAGATTTTAATAGTATGTGACGGTACAACTGATCCAGATTGGATTGCCATGGACCTTTTTTCTCAAGCTGAGCATGATAAAAATGCCCAGGCACTTTTATTAACTAGCGATTCTGAGTTTTTAGAAAAAGTTCAGGTAAGCATAGAGAAACTGTTACCTTTAATGGAGCGTGAAGATGTTATACGTGCTTCTTTAGAAAAAAGAGGAGCCCTTATTTTAGTTGGAGATATTAATGAGGCTATTGAGTTAGTAAATAAAATTGCGCCTGAGCATCTGGAGCTGTCTGTTATGAATCCAGAAGAACTACTTCCCAAGATTCGAAATGCAGGATCAATTTTTATGGGTCGTTTCACGTCTGAAGCAGTTGGAGATTATTGCGCAGGCCCGAATCATGTTTTACCCACATCATCTACGGCAAGGTTCTCTTCACCGCTAGGCGTATATGATTTTCAGAAACGCTCATCTGTGGTTATGTGTAATGAAAAAAGTGCTTCAAAACTTGGTAAAATAGCCTCCATTATTGCAAGGGGCGAATCCTTGACGGCTCATGCTCGCTCTGCTGAGTACCGCATAAAGAGTTAAATACAATCAAAAATTTTAACGACAACTAACACGAATATTTATAGTTGGTATATGATGAAAAAAAATTATTGGGGCGAAATTATTAAAAAGTTGAAACCCTATGTTCCTGGGGAGCAGCCAAAGAATCAGAGCTTAATCAAGCTAAATACTAATGAAAATCCTTATCCTCCATCCCCAGTAGTTCGAGAAGCTATTATTTCTCAGCTAGACGGTCAATTGCGCTTATATCCAGATCCTAACGCTACTGAACTAAAAAAAATAATCTCTAGAGAATTTGATGTTAAAATCGACCAAGTATTTGTTGGCAATGGGTCAGATGAGGTTTTAGCACATATTTTCTATGCATTTTTTAAGCAAAGCACCCCAATTTTTTTCCCTGATATAACCTATAGTTTTTATGAGGTTTATTGTAGTTTGTATGAAGTGCCTTACCAGTTAATTCCACTAACAAAAAACTTTTCTATCGATACTAGCGACTACAAAAAAACTAATGGAGGGATAATTTTTCCTAATCCTAATGCCCCAACTGGAAGATTGTTATCCCTAGAGGTTATCGAAGATTTATTAAAGATCAGTCATGATTCAGTTTTGGTGATTGATGAGGCATATATAGATTTTGGTGGCAACAGCGCCATATCTCTAGTTGCTTCATACCCTAATCTGTTGGTTACCCAGTCTTTATCTAAGTCACGATCGTTGGCTGGCTTGAGAGTTGGTTTTGCCATAGGAGATTGTTCGTTGATAAATGCGTTAGATCGCGTTAAGAATAGTTTTAATTCTTACCCTTTGGATCGTTTGGCAATAACTGGAAGTATCGCTGCCTTTAATGATAAAAATTATTTTGATGAAACGCGTGAGAAAGTTATAAGATCAAGAGAAAAACTATCACTGGATTTGATTGAGTTGGGGTTTTCAGTACTTCCTTCAAAAGCGAACTTTTTGCTTATAACGCATCATGAGCATGATGCTGGAAAACTTTTATTGTCTCTTCGAAAAAAAAATATTTTAGTGCGTCATTTTGATAATTCTAGAATAAATGAATACTTGCGTATCACTGTAGGTTTACCTAAGCAAAATAAATATCTTTTATGTGTGCTCAAAGAAATCATCCAGTGCTAATCTTTTAGTTAATCTCTGGGCGAGTCCCAGCAACTGCATCAATGATTTTTCGTTTTCCATTTCGAAGCACATCAAGCTTTACAGAGTCCCCTGGTGATAAATCTGCAATTACATTCATAGCTTTATCGTTATCGATCACCCCATTATTATTAATTCGAACAATTACATCACCAGGCAGTAATCCAGCAAAAAATGCGGGACTATCTTCGTAGATATTTGTAATTACTAAACCTAAGGGGGGATCTAGACCAAGTTTTTTTGCTGCATGAGGCCTAAGTTGGCTGGCATTTACTCCAAGCCATCCCCTTATAGCTTTTCCGTGAATGATTATATCTTTTAGAACTTTTACGGCAGTACTGGCTGGTATAGCAAAACTGATACCCATTGCGTAACTTGTACGATCAAGTATTGCTGAATTTATTCCTACAAGATTACCTGCAGAGTCAACCAAGGGCCCCCCAGAATTTCCAGGATTGATAGCGGCATCTGTCTGAATAAAGTTTTCAAAAGTATTCAGACCCAGTCCCTTTCTTTGAGTCGCACTGATAATCCCTTGAGACACTGATTGACCTACGCCAAAAGGGTTACCAATAGCAAGAACTACATCCCCTACTTTTGCTTTTTGAGTGGACAGTTGAATAGGACTAATATTTTCTAGGTTAATCTTTAGTACTGCAAGATCAATTTCTGGATCTGTTCCTATGAGAGTTGCAGCCGCCTCTCTTCCATCCTGAAGTTGAAGAACGATCGCATCTGCTCCATCCACCACATGATGATTAGTTAAAACATATCCATCGTCTGTCATCATTACACCTGAACCAAGTGATGATCTCATTCGCTGCTGTTTTGGAGGGTTGCTGCGATCATAAAATTTTTTAAAGAGAGGGTCGGATGAGAGCCGGTTGCCCGAGGATAGTTTTTTTTGCGTATAAATGTTAACTACGGAAGGGGAAGCTTTTTCTACTGCTAATGAATAAGAGGTAGGCTCAGTAGATTCTTTATTAGTGTGCTCATTTGAAATTATATGCGGCACTTGAAAGCGCTCATCAAGCCATTCAGGAAAAAACATAAACGTGAATATAGCAATAAGAAGACCAAAAATAATCGGCCAACTGAGATAACTTAATATACGATGAATTTCTTTCAACACAGAGCCCTACTTGATACTTATTGGTTGATATTCAGGGTTGGATCATCATCATTTTCAGTAATATAATCTAATTCACCTTCAGTTGGGGTAGTCGCTAAAATTGCTGTCTCTTTGAGTCCGTATTCTTCACTGAGAACACCACCTGGAACTTTTGGCGCATAATCTTTTGGAGGCTTTAAGTCGCTATTTGAATCGAGACTTACGTCTTGAGTTGCATCAAGTGTAGAATTTACAATTTGGCGACTGACGTCCGTATTAGCCAGATGAAGTGCGCCGCTTGCAAGGTGCCCAAGCACTTCTTTATAATTTTCCGATAAATTAGATATAGCCCCAGATGTATTGCGAAAGTGATCAGCTACTTTTTGTTGATAGTTATTTAGTTCATTCTGTGCCTCTATCAGTTTAGCTTCAATTTCTTTTCGTTCTCTCTGTACTGGGCGAAAAGCCTGCGCAAAAAAATAGCCAGCTAAAACTCCTGCTCCTAATAACAATAAATTTATAATTAAAGCTGAAGTCAGCAAGATACAATCCCCATAAAATTTACCTAATTTTTCCTATAATACCCTATCTTTAGGATAGTTAAAGCTTGTAAGACATGAAGATCTTACGAAACACTTATTTAAGGTCGGAGAAGGTTTATAAAGTTCTCTTTTTCTCTTTTTCTGATTGCCTATTCTTAAACGACTAGTTAGAGTTTAATCTCAATATAAATTAATTGTAATAAATCATGGTTAAGTATGCACGCGTCAAGTTAACTTCCCCAAAACAGCGCTATCTATCCGATCTTAAAAAAGAAGGATTTAGCTATGATCCATCACAAGATATTGCGGTAGATCTATTGGATTCACTGTATAATCGGCTTATCCAAGATGAGGAAATAAGTTCAAGAAAAGGTTTTTTTGCGAAACTTTGTAATAAGTTTGTTTCTTTTAATAGATCTAACTCGATTCAAGGGTTATATTTTTGGGGTGGAGTGGGAAGAGGAAAAACCTACTTAATGGATGGGTTTTTTGAAAGTCTTCCTTTTGATCGGAAAATAAGATTACATTTTCATCGATTTATGAGAAAAATCCATTCGGAGTTAAAGCTGCTCGAAGGAGAGAAAAATCCATTAAATATAGTCGCTTGTAATATTGCTAATGAGGCTCGGGTTATATGTTTCGATGAGTTTTTCGTTTCCGACATTACAGATGCAATGATATTGGGAAGGTTATTTGAGCTCTTGTTTTCTCTGAATGTCACTCTGGTGGCTACATCAAATGTTGAGCCAGATAATCTTTATTTAAACGGTCTTCAGCGCAAACAATTCCTTCCTGCTATTCAGTCTTTAAAACGTAATACTAGGGTAGTGAACATTGACAGCGGCAAAGATTATCGTTTGCGAAGCCTCGAGCAGGCCCAGCTATACCATTTTCCAGTAAATGTCACGACTGATAAATTGCTGATAAAGGCTTTTGAAGTGTTTTGTTCTGCACCAGAAAATATTTCGGTAGATCTGAGTATCGAGATTGAGAGTCGTTATGTAAAATATTTGCGTTTAGGCAAGGATGTAATTTGGTTTGACTTCAATGTTATTTGCAGTTCACCTAGGAGTCAGAACGACTATATAGAACTATCACGTGAATTTCATGCTGTATTGGTTTCTGGAGTTCCTCGAATGGGGAAAAGCAATGAAGATCAAGCAAGAAGATTTATAAATTTAGTGGACGAATTCTATGATAGAGACGTCAAGCTCGTTTTATCAGCTGAGGTAGAATTAATGTCATTGTATGAAGACGGGTCCCTTAGTTTCGAGTTTCAGCGAACAAAGAGTCGCTTATTAGAAATGCAGTCATATGAATACCTATCGAGAGCACACCAGCCGTAAATTAGGACACATTAGGTACTAGTTAAAAGCCTATATAGAACTAATAAGGGCGCGTAAAACTGATTAATATTTCTTTAGGCGTAGAATATCCTTGAAATGACCATGACTGCTCTGTAAAATGCCGCTTCCCTTTGTGCAGACATATTTTGCAAATACACTATATTTTAGGCAGAGTTAGATGAAAACATACAGCGCCACAGCCGAGACAGCCGATCACAACTGGTTTGTTGTTGATGCAGCCGATAAAACTTTGGGCCGAATTGCTACGGTGATTGCTTCACGACTTCGTGGAAAGCATAAACCAGAATTCACTCCAAATGTTGATACTGGCGATTACATAGTCGTAATTAATGCAGAAAAAGTACATGTAACCGGCAATAAAGCTAAAGATAAAACCTATCATAGACATACTGGATATCCCGGTGGCTTAAAATCAATAACCTTTGAAAAGTTAATTCTAAAGGCACCAGAACGAACTATCCAGAATGCTGTTAAAGGAATGCTACCAAGAGGCCCGCTAGGCCGAGCCATGTTTAAGAAGTTGAAAGTTTACGCTGGACAGGAGCACCCTCATAGTGCGCAACAGCCCCAAAATCTAAATATATAACGGAAAGTTACTTATGTCAGACGTACAATATTATGGAACAGGTCGCCGAAAAACATCTTCTGCAAGAGTTTTTATAGAAAGTGGCGTTGGAAGTATCACAGTTAATGATCGCACTTTAGACGAATATTTCGGTAGAGAAGTAGCTAGAATGATTGTTCGACAGCCTCTTGATCTTGTTGATTGCAGCAAAAAATTTGATTTAAAAATAACCGTAGAAGGCGGCGGAAGCTTTGGTCAAGCTGGCGCCATTCGTCATGGTATTGCTCGTGCATTACTTCAGTATGACGAAGGTTTTCGTGGCGAGCTTCGTAAAGCTGGATTTTTAACCCGTGATGCACGTGAAGTAGAACGCAAAAAAGTAGGGTTACATAAGGCACGCAAAAAACCTCAGTTTTCTAAACGCTAACAAACCACTATGTTGTTACAAAAAACTCGCAATCAGCGATTTTTTTGTATTTAGCTTCAACATGTTTTGCAAAAATTTAGTATTACCAAAAAATACTCAAAAATTTTATGTTAAATGAATAAATCCTGCACATTATTTCCTTGTAAAAATTGAGAGTTTTCATTACTATTCTCATCCGTTCTGAACATACAAAACATCGCTAATATCAGCAGCTAGGAGAGCGTCATGATTAATGACGGAATTGATTACGGAGACGGTATTGACCAAGGGCGCCGGCGCTTTTTGACAAACGCCACATGTGCTGTGGGTGCTGTAGGCGCGGTTGCTGCTGCCGTACCCTTTGTTGGATCATGGAATCCAAGCGCTAAGGCAAAAGCTGCAGGCGCACCAGTTAGAATAAATATCTCTAAAATAGAATCGGGTCAGATGGTCACTTTTGAATGGCGAGGGAAGCCAGTCTATGTTGTTCGTCGAACGCCTGAGACGATTGCAGCCCTTAGTGGGCATGACGAAATTTTCAGTGATCCTACATCATTAGATTCAAAACAACCAAGCTATGTCAATGGTGTCCATCGCTCCATTGAGGGAAAAGAAGAATTTCTCATCGTAGTTGGTCTTTGTACCCATTTAGGTTGTGCTCCAATGTTTCGTCCAGAGGTAGGCGCACAAGATTTGGGAGGAGATGGATGGTATGGAGGATTTTTTTGCCCATGTCATGGCTCAAAATTTGACCTAGCTGGCCGAGTATTTGCAGGTGTACCCGCACCGACGAATTTAGATGTTCCCCCCCATTCTTATGAAACAGATAACGTAGTAATCATTGGTGTCGACCAGGAGGCTGGCTAATGTTAGTAGCTTTACGTGATTGGGTAGATGCACGCTTACCAATTATGCGTGCTTGGAATACCCACATGGCCAAATATTATGCCCCCAAGAATTTCAATTTTTGGTATTATTTTGGCGTCTTATCACTAGTTGTATTGATAATACAGTTAGTATCTGGGATTTGGCTCCTGATGAGCTTTGAGGGTTCCTCTGAAAGAGCTTTTGCTTCGGTTGAGTACATCATGCGAGATGTTGACTACGGTTGGATTATTCGGTACATACATTCCACTGGTGCATCGGCTTTTTTTATGGTTATTTACCTTCATATGTTTCGTGGTTTGATATACGGTTCATATAAGGCACCACGTGAATTAGTCTGGATTTTTGGTATGACTATCTATGTGGCTTTAATGGCTGAAGCCTTCATGGGTTACGTTCTTCCTTGGGGCCAAATGTCTTTTTGGGGTGCACAAGTGATTATTTCACTATTTGGTGCTATACCTGTTATAGGTGAGGATATCGTTCAATGGGTTAGAGGCGACTATCTGATTTCAGGTATAACACTAAATAGATTCATGTCTCTCCATGTCGTAGCTTTGCCTATTATTTTGCTAGCCTTAGTTGTTTTACATCTACTTGCGCTTCATGAGGTGGGTTCAAACAACCCAGATGGCGTAGATATTAAGAAAAACAAAGATGAAAATGGCGTCCCGATAGATGGTATACCCTTTCATCCATATTATACAGTTCATGATTTGGTTCCAATTACAGTCTTTTTATTCGTTTTTTGTTTTATTCTATTCTTTATGCCAGAGATGGGTGGGTATTTTTTAGAGTATGCAAATTTTGAAATCGCAAACCCTTTAAAGACTCCAGAGCACATTGCACCTGTGTGGTATTTTACGCCCTTTTATTCAATGCTTAGAGCAGTCCCAGATAAGTTTGCCGGATTCTTAGTAATGGCTGCAGCCATAGCAATTTTATTTGTATTGCCATGGTTGGATCGAAGTCCAGTAAGATCTATGAGATATAAAGGTAGTTTTAGTCGTGGAGCAATACTCGTCTTCGCGGCCTGTTTTGTTATTCTTGGCGTGTTGGGTGTAAAAGCACCAACACCGGAGCGTACTTTTCTAGCACAAGTATGCACTGGTTTGTATTTTTTATTCTTCTTTGCCATGCCGTTTTGGACTCGAATAGAGAAGACAAAGCCCGAACCAGCTCGTGTCACAATGGATGGTGGCATGGGTCCTTGGAAGACAATATTAGCTGTATTTATTGTTATGTTTTTGATTTGGGCCCCCCTTAAAGCAGTAGGATCTGAATCCTCTTTCAAATGTGGAGCTATTCCTTGCGATGAATTTAGTGCTGACTTGAGTGATAAGCCTTCACTTCAAAGTGGTGCTAAATCTTTTGTAAATTATTGTATGGGTTGCCACTCTGCAAAATATTCTCGTTGGGATAGAGTTGCTAGAGATTTAAAAATACCTCCGAACCTAGCTAAAGAAAATTTAATATATGCAGATCAAAAATTCGGTGCTTTAATGGATATTTCAATGCCAGCAGATAAAGCTAAAGCATGGTTTGGTGCGACACCTCCAGACTTGACTCTAGTTGCTAGATCTCGTTCTCCGGAATGGTTATATACATATCTTAGAAACTTTTACTCAGATCCAAATCGCCCGCTTGGTGTAAATAACAGAGTTTTTAAGGATGTCGGAATGCCGCATGTTTTATTAGATCTTCAGGGCTTACAGGAATGCGCGCCTGGCCCAGTTCTTGCTGCCAATGGAGGTATTAAAAGAGATATTTTTACTCGTGCTGAGATATTAGAGGACCCATGTGGCCGCTACACACTTATAAGCGAAGGTAGTCTTTCTCCTGAAGATTTTGATAAAGCGGTATATGATCTAGTGAATTTTTTAACTTATGTTGCTGAACCAATGGCCGAAGATCGTAAGAGAATTGGCACTTATGCTTTACTTTTTCTTGCATTCCTGTTTATTTGGGTCTGGCTATTAAACCGTGAATATTGGAAAGATATCCATTAGTAACTCCTTGGGCGGCTAACTTCAGTCGCTCGTTTATTTATAATTAAATCGAGGTTTCATTATGGGGATTGTTGCAAAACGATCATCCATGACATTTTATTCTGATCCGACTTGCCATTATAGCCATCGGGTTCGTATTGTCTTGGCAGAAAAAGGGGTTACTGTTGATATCGTGGATGTTGATAATTTAGCTATTCCAGAAGAAGTGCTGACCATCAACCCATACGGTACATTACCTACACTGATTGACCGTGAGCTAGCTTTGTATGAAACTAAGGTGATGATGGAGTATCTTGATGAAAGATTTCCTCATCCTCCGTTATTACCTGTTTATCCTGTAGCTAGAGCATTAAGTCGTCAATTTATTCACCGCATAGAGAAAGATTGCAGCTCTCAAATAGATATAATAATTAGATCTTCAGATATTCAGATTATAGAAAATGCCCGCAAAGAATTACAAGATAGCCTTATCAGTCTTGCCCCAATTTTCGCTGACCTGCCTTATTTTATGAGCGAATACTTTACTGTAGTCGATTGCTGTTTGAGTCCTATTTTATGGAGGCTAAAAACTTTGGGCATTGAGATTCCTGATAATCGACAAACAAAACCGTTGCACGAATACATGCAACGTCTTTTTGATCGCGAATCTTTTCAAGAGAGCTTGTCTGAAATTGAAAGAGAAATGTAACTATAATAACTATTAACTTTTTGTAAGGGCTAAAGTTATAGATTGTTTTTAGGTCGAATCTTTGTAATCGATATCCGCAACTATGAATATGACATCAAACAAACCATACTTGATTAAAGCAATATATGAATGGATCGTCGATAACGAAATGACACCGTATGTTTCTGTTGATGCCAATCAACCAGGCGTTCAAGTACCTCAGAGTTATGCAACCAGAGATGGTGAAATAGTGCTCAATCTAGCGCCTCGCGCAATTACAAATGTAGTAATGAACAATGATGAGGTGTCGTTTAGCACGCGTTTTGGTGGTATTCCTTCTGACATTTACCTACCTATTCAATCTATAGTTGGAATTTATGCCCAAGAAAATGGTCAAGGTATGATCTTTCAGGTAGAACACCCAAAAGATCCTGATCCTAAAGGACCGGAACCTGTTAAAGCTGTTTTTTCATCTGATAAAACACCTAAAGACAAGCCATTAAGTGATAAAATTAAAAAACCCTCCTTGAGGATTGTTAAATAGAGGTTGTCATTATGTTTGATCCAATAGTAATAGTGGGCATGGCTAGAACGCCTGTTGGCAGTATGCAGGGACAGTTCTCAGGAGTTCCAGCAACTCAACTGGGTGCGGCGGCCATAAAATCTGCTGTTGAGAGATCCCAGATTTCTTTAGATAAAATTGATTCTGTTGAGATGGGGTGTGTTTTGTCGGCTGGACTTAGGCAAGCGCCAGCAAGACAGGCCGCAATAGGAGCAGGTCTTCCTGTTTCAGTAAATTGCAGTACTATCAATAAGGTATGTGGTTCTGGTATGAAAGCCATTATGAATGCATGTGATAGTTTGTCTCTAGGGCATACTGATGTCGCAGTGGCAGGTGGGATGGAAAGTATGACAAATGCTCCATATCTGATGACACAGGGTAGGGGTGGATACCGTTTTGGTGATGCCACCATTCATGATCATATGACTTTGGATGGATTAGAGGACGCTTACACCAAAGAAGCTATGGGTTTATTTGCTGAAGCAACATGCACCAAGTACGACTTCACTCGTGAAGAACAAGATAATTTTGCTATTACTTCACTTCAAAGAGCCAAAAAAGCTATATCAGATGGAAAATTCGATTCTGAGATCACCCCTTTTACTGTAAAGAATCGTCGCGGTGACATCACATATGATGTTGACGAACAACCAGGAAAAGCAAATATAGAAAAAATTCCCAAATTAAGACCAGCCTTTAAAAAAGATGGTTCTGTTACTGCAGCAAATTCTAGCTCTATAAGTGATGGGGCTGCTGCCGTTGTTTTAACTAGATTATCTGAAGCAAAAAATCTAGGCCTTAAGCCCCTAGCTAAAATCTCAAAATATGTTAGTAATTCTCATGAGCCAGAGTGGTTTACCACAGCTCCAGTTGGAGCTATTAAAAAGCTGTTAAAAGCACTTGATTGGTCAAAGGATGATGTTGACCTTTACGAAATCAATGAAGCATTTGCTGTTGTACCTATGGCGGCAATGAAAGATTTAGATTTGTCGCATGAGAAAGTTAACGTGCACGGTGGTGCATGCGCCTTGGGACACCCTATTGGTGCATCTGGCGCTAGAATTGTAGTTACTTTGTTAGCTTCAATGCAGTTATATGACAAGAAAAAAGGTGTTGCTGCTGTATGTATTGGTGGTGGCGAGGCGTTAGCGATAGCACTTGAGTTACTCTGAAGTCTGCTTGAAAAAACTGGCTTATGAGTCAGTTTTTTCAAATCTAATCAGTGGTATACTCTAAGACAGACACTACTTTTACAGCTCCACCAACTTCACTGGTTAGCTCTAAAGCCGTTGCAGCTTTCTTCTGAGAAATAAGACCCATTAAGTAAATTATCCCATTCTCTGTGACTACTTTAAAAGAGGAGGATTCTATTTCTTCGCTCGCCATAAGTTTAGCTTTAACCTTCGCCGAAAGCCATGCATCGTTTGTTCTTGCGATAAAAGAAGTGGGTCCACTCACTTTAATTTCGTTATATACCTGACGAACTCCACGATAATTTTTTGCTATTTCTGCGGCGAGACTTCTGGCTTCAGATGAAGGGGCTTGTCCAGTCAATAGAACTATACGATTGTATGAGTTTATATTTATATGAGAACTTTTTAGCTGAGAACCTGCTTTTTTTATATTAACACCAATCGATGTTTCAAGTTCCCAGTCGTCAATATCAGTACCTATAGATAGTTCTTCCGCTGATGGCTGTATTGGACTTTCAGTTGCGACATGAATGATCTCAGTACATCCCGTTATAAAGAAGGCATAAGTCATCAGCATAACTATCAAGCTATTTGGCATTAGTTGTCTCCCCCAAATATCTGTTTATCTATAAGCTCACAGAGGCAAAATATGCTCAACATCTGTAGCTCGCTTATTTGATGTACATCATTATGTTCGATTCTTAGCTCTATATCTCCGTCGCTTAACAAAGCTGATATGTCACTATCTTGTTTTCCTGTCAAAGCTATTACATCCATAGACTTATCATGCGCTGCTTGAATAGCTTGAACCAGATTACTTGGATTAGTGCCACTACTAAATATGATCAATAAGTCACCAGGTTGCCCTAAAGCTAAAACCTGTTTGCTAAATACTTGGCTTTTCCCATTTTTATGGCATATGGCTGTTAGCATCCCAGTTTCATTTAAAGATATAGCAGGAAATCCTGGGCGCTCAAGCTTATATTGAAGCAATAGTAGCTCTGTAATGATATTGGCTAGAGATCCAGATAAACCATTTCCACATGATAATACTTTATGACCTGCGAGTAGTTGCTGTACTACTTTCTTACTTGCACTCACAATATAAGGGGCTAGCAATTCACCGCAAGCTGTCTTTGCTTGAATACTTTTATTAAAATGTGTAATAACAGTTGATTCCATGACGCTATTTTTATCCACTAAGATATTTGTGATCTTATAACAAAGTAAAGTCGATATTCTACCCCATGCTTAATTGGTTTGTTGGGGCTTTAACCGAAGAAAGCGTGTTAAATGTTTTTTATAGAATTTCATACACATATAAAAGTAAAAATTTCCCATTTTGGTAGTATCACCTGTTAAAGGTTATATTGTAACGCTTAAAAATCCTAGGCAAAGATTTACAGGTTATTAGATAGTATTTCGCATTCCGACCTTAGCGCTAAAATTTTTTGGTGTATCAAAAATACTAGCGCTATGAAAAAAGAAGACTAATATTTTAATTTTAAACGCTGGTATTTATTCTTATGAAAGGTGAGCTTTACTTAGTAGCAACTCCTATAGGCAATATGAAGGATATGAGTCCTCGAGCCGTCGATACTCTTAACGAAGTAGATCTTGTGGCTGCTGAAGATAAGAGACGCAGTAGTCGATTATTTAGCTATTTCAATATAAAGACTCCTATGATTTCTTATCATGATCATAATGAAGATAAACAAATCCAAAAAATCATCGATCTACTATTGTGCGGGAAGTCAGTAGCTTTGGTTTCTGATGCTGGAACTCCATTGATTTCTGATCCTGGTTATAGATTAGTCAGAACTGCTAAGAATAACGGGCTTAAAGTATCAACTATACCTGGACCCTGTGCACTTATTGCTGCAATAAGTGCATCAGGTTTACCTAGTGATCGATTTATTTTTGAGGGATTTCTTCCAGCAAAATCTTCTGCTCGTATTGCAAAAATTCAAAGTATTTCTAGCGAACTCAGGACAATAATTTTTTATGAGGCCCCACATAGAATACTAGAGACGCTTGAAGATATGCTGGTTGTAATTAATCCCCTGCGGCAGGTATTTTTGGCAAGAGAGCTAACAAAAACGTATGAAACTTTTTTATCTGGAACTTTAATTGAAGTTTTAGAGCTCATTAGAGCTGATATAAATCAGCAAAAAGGTGAAATAGTTTTAGTCTTAGCAGGAAGAGACCCATCAGAAGGAAATCCAGATACTAATGAATCTGATCGAATATTATCTATTTTATTGGAGGAGTTACCTTTAAAACAGGCAGCATCATTGGTAGCAAAAATCACGGGCGGCCAAAAAAATATATTTTATAAGTTAGCTCTGTCCCTAAAGAAGTAGTTTCACTAAGAAAAAAAGTATATCCAGTTCAGCATTGCCTGCTGTTCGCTTCAAAATAATTATCAGATAACAAGACATTTCGTGCTAATCTATACACAGAGTTGGCTGGGCAGCCGCCGCTGTTTCTTCTCGATATCTCCCTAGGTGATGTCGGGTTACCAGGGGAGGAAAGTCCGGGCTCCATAGGGCAGAGTGCCAGGTAATTCCTGGGAGGCGTGAGTCTACGGAAAGTGCAACAGAGAAGATACCGCCGATGGTCAATTTTTTGATACAGGTAAGGGTGAAATGGTGAGGTAAGAGCTCACCGCGCAACTGGCAACAG
>CAZSMR010000022.1:0-19243 GCA_964608185.1 uncultured Porticoccus sp.
TCTAGGAGCTGAGGATATGATGCTAGTTTAAGGCTGCGATCTCCTGGACCGATTAGTTTTTTATCAATCCAAACTAAAGAGTCTTTTGGAGATACAACGATATCAATAATACCAATGTCAGGTGTCAGATTAAGCAAAAGATTTTTTCTTACTCCAGACATTAATGATATCGCATGTTTTTGAGTTGAATAACCATTAAGAAAAACAGATATAGAGTGCTCTTTTTCAGCATCAACATACAAGGTTGCTGGAGTATTTCCCCTGTATTTTCCATCTACTGTAATGGTTGCTCCAGACGGATTAGTATTTAAATCTATAATTCCATCTGCAGGAGCTAATATTATTTCTGATAATTTTTTTGTTTCACCTGCATTTATTGATAGCTTCTTGCTCCAAGCCTTATAGCCTGGAAATGAAATTGAAACTAACTCACCAGTAGACAGAATAGGCGCTAAAAAAGGTGTTTTGCCGATAGTTTTCCCATTTATCTTTATATCGGCATCTTTTGGAGATGACTTAAGTTCTATGAATCCCCAATCAGGTTTAAGATCAACGTGTAGATTCTGCTGAATATCTAGACCCTCTATCTTTATATTCATAGTTTCAGTTTTATAGCGGGGCGCTTTAAGGTTTATTTCGTATGATCCTGGTGCAAGAGATTTTATATTGAAGGGTGTTGTTCCAATCTGTTCTGTATTCAAGAAGATCTGACTACTTATCGGTTTAGAAGTTAAGTTTAGGTGCCCCGGCATCTTTTCCATAGTTAGTTTTATTTGAGAGTGATCGCTTTGGTCAACTATAAACTTATGATTTAAGTCAACATAGCCAGACGCCGACGCGGTCAGGCTATAATCACCAGATCTTAGCAGATGATTATCGGATAACTTAAAATTTAAGCCGCCATATATATTGACCCGAGCCTGAGACGGCTCAACGGAAATTATCACTGACTTAGCCGTGAGAAGGAACCAGATTACCAGTATGCTTCCTAATAGCGCTATCCCAATAGTAACTCGTATAGGGTTTAACGACACATTAGACCTTTTAGGTGTACTTTGTATGGGCTGATAATCGATAGCAACAATTCTTTCTTCAGTAGAAGTAGTCCGTTTACTTAGCTCTTCGTTAGCATCTTTCATCTTTGTCATTGTATTGGCTCACTACATATAACCTCTACACTGAGAGGCATCACTTTGGGCGTTACTTGGAACTCAATACGTACATCGCGATAACCGTCTCGACTTCCTATCACTGTATAGATACCAGGCTTGAGAGATATTTTTTTTTCATTAAAAAAGCCAAGAATACCGTTTTTCAAAAGGGTTACGTTAGTGGATTTATTTGAGCGAAATTGAACAATTAGTTTAATCTGTGATTTATCCAGTTCCTTTGTAAGTCTGCTAACCTGCGTTGCATGTTTTGGGCCCGCAGATTTAATATTTCTTGCTTCACTCAATAATTTTTCTGCATGTCTATAAACACCCGTTGTTGATAATCTTAAAGGGAAGGCTAAGATTTTATTTATATTATCACTTAATTTAGCTCTACTCAGGCTACGATTGAGACCAAGTTGTGCCTCGATTATTGAATTATTCTTGGTTAAAACATGTTTATAGATGTCTGAAGCTTGCTTCCAGCTTTCTTCAGTTTCCTTAGATGCAGCGTTACTTAACTGAATAGTAATAGTCTTCTGCATAGACAATGACTTTGCTTGCGTCAAGCCTGTATAGGCAGAAGAATCTTGAGGTTTAATTTTTACAGCTTTTTTAAACTCCTTCACAGCTAAATTGAATTTTTCATTTTCTAAAGCTTTATACCCCATGCTCATTGCAATAATAAACTGTTTTTCAGCAAAAAGTAGCGAAGCCTCCTGATTTCCGTAAATAGCCTCTTGGCTTAATGGATCTAGTTTGATTGCTTCCAGGTATATTTTTTTTGCTTGTTCGTAGTTTTTCTCTTCAAGGAGAGTGCTGCCTTTTTTGAGCAAAGCATGAACTTCATTTAAAACATAAGTCCTTTTTAAGCCATTTTGAGCTTTAGTATTTGAGGGATCAATAGAAAGTGCTAATCCATAGTATTCTATGGATTTTTCAACATTACCAAGAGAAAATGCATTTTCTGCAACTTTTAGGTTAATAAACAATTCTTCAGGGATCCTGCTTTTAAGTTCATCAAGTTTGAGCCTAGCTTCTTCGTATAAGACTAATGCTCCGTTGAAGTTTCTTTGGCGATACTGAAGATCACCTTTGGCTCCAATTTTTATGGCATTTTCGAATTCATTCTGTCCCCATACCCCAACATTTTTATTTTCTAGAAAATTTTGGCTTGCAAGAAATTTGCTCAGACTATCCTGTGATTCTCTTCTAGCTTTTAATAGCTGTGCGTCAACAAATGGCGACTCTTTTATAGATTTTACTTGAACAACACTGTCCTTTTTGCTTATTTCAACGCTCTTATTTTCTGGAATTATTTGGGGTAGCGCGAATATAACAATTAAGGCTAAAAATAAACTGAAGACAAGTGCAATTTTAGTACCAGGCCTATTTTGCCAAGGAGCTCCAGTATTTATTACACCTTCGGTTTCTTTTAAAGATACAGCTTTTTGTTTTACAGTTTTATGGAGCGATGAAGTATTATTAGAATTAGCCATTTATACTAGATCTCGCCGCGCTCAGTTTTATATCTTTGTCGCAAAAAAGATTTCCATTGATTATAGTGCTCATTTACGTTTCCTGTAAGGACTACCCTGTCATTTTCTAGCTCAATGATGCGGGGCTCAATCTCTGCTTCTAGAGACTGTTCTAATTCTGTAAGTACATCTTCATGAATTTTGAGTTCTGCTCTTTTCTCCATTCCACTCTTTACTAATAATGCGCCTGAACCAATTGCTATTGCACCAGCAGACTGAACAGAACCGTTACCGCTACCGGAAGCCATAATTCCCCCAATGACAGTAGCTATACCACCGACAGTACGAGCGATAGATTGTCGCTTTAGCTCTCTTGAGGCACTTATTTCCTCATGTGTTGCTTGGCGCCATGATTGGTAAGGTTTGTTCATTCGTCTTGAAAAATTGTCATAATGACCTTGCATTGCATCTATAAATAAGTTGTCTCTTTTTCGAAGTTCGGATATTTTTTTGAAAATAGGGTCGTTTTCTGCAGGAAGTCTGGATATTTCATAATCTCCAGACGAACTTTTTTTTAGATACCCACTAAACGCTTCTGGTGAAAATTCACTAGCAAATCTTAAGGTAGAAGTTTTAGACAGTTGTTTTGCCTCTTCAGAAGATAGTCTACGATGATGCTCCAACAAGTCATTTGCTATAATATTAAATAAGTTTTGAAAAGGGTCACGATAGTTCTCCATATTTTTCTTATAAGCATAGTAGCCGACAGTTTGAGTATAGGTTTTCGTGTACCAATTATGGTTAGTAGAATCAGAAACAGATATCTCTAGTGTTAATTTCTCACCATCAGAATTAATAATCTTGCCTTCTACATACACATCTACCATTGTTTCTTTGTCTGGAATAGATCTGACTGCGCCCCATGCTGATGTTTTTTGAATAGTCGATGTGAGCTGATTCGCTAAAAAGAGACCTTCAGCATTCCGCGCAGAAAAAGAAACAGGCGAATCGCTTCCTTGTTGCGATTTTCTAATATCAGATTTAAAAGGGATCACGGCAACATCTAGTAGATGCTGTCTGTCCACAGATATAATTGTTTGTTTAAGCGGCATTTCTACAGTACTAGTTACTTTTTGAACTGCGCAAGCTGTCAGCATGAAAGAAGCTGACAAAAAAAGAGAACAAAATATTATTAGTTTTACTTTGCTAATTGTTTTTTGCATAAGATTTTATTATTGCCCCCCTTTATATTTTCGATATTCATCCCATAGTTTTACTTTAAGCCTAGGATCTTTTTCATTGATAGCGGCTTCTCGTATCTGTCTTGCGATAATATCATCATCTTCACCGTTAGGAACATCTATTGGAGTCTCTGAATTTTTTCCACTTCCGAGAAGACCGCCTTGGCTCGGAGCAGATCTATCAGTAGCATTAGCCTTATTCCCCATATTTCCCCCATAACCTTTTTCTTTAGCCGATTCTTCGCCATCTCCTTTTATACTGGCATCACTTACGCTAGAAGTAGATTTAGATTGACTTTCAGGTCTAGCATTAGCATTTTCTTGTACTGATTCAGGTTGACTGTTGCTAGAGGTTTCGCTTGATATTTTATCCTTCTCAATCTCCATTTTCATAATCTCAATAGCAAACATTTTATCAAATTCAGCTATCGATTTTTCTAGTTTTTTATCTAGTATCGATATTTTTTCTTGCTCAGTAATATTTTGGTTTAAAATATTCGCTTGGGCTAAGAGTGGCTTAAATTCTCCATTAGTCACATGAGAATCAGCAAGGTTATAATTTTTCGAGTGATTAATACTATACTCACTCTGATGATCGATTATTTGAGTACTTTTGCACCCGCTTATCAAACAAAGAGTAATTGCCCCAAGAATTAAGAACGAATAGGGCACAATTATTCCTTGGTCTTTAAATTTAATATTATTCATTTGCAATTATAACCCTTATTGGAAATTCGGTTGCAAGTTCAGGTAACCCATTTTTGAGTCGAGGTCTGAATTTTTTTGAGCGGATAGTTTCGATCGCCCTTGCACCGTATTCATCTTTTTCTGAAGGTTGTATTTCTTGAATATTAATATTTACTGGATTTCCACCGTCAGTGATATCCACTAAAAGATTGACATAGCTCTGTGGTGGCGAAAGTTTCGATTTAACCATTGATTTAACTGCTTCGATACTTGCGGATCTTTCGGCAACGAAAAAACTATTACGTTTTGGAAGCATAGCTGGCTCAGAGTATATTTTATCAAGGTTTTCGGTACTTTTCTGACTATCTTTTACTATTGCGTAAGATCTTTTATAGGCACTCATTGCAAGTTGATATTTTCCGAATAATAAGTACCAATCACCCAAATTGATTTGACCTTGAGCCTTTTCTTCTAGTGTGAAAAGTGGATTTTCTTCAAGTATTTGTAGTATTTTATTCTGCGCTATACGGCCGTGCTTGAAATAAGCGCCACGCCCTATAACTTGATTTATTGGGGCCATAGATCGATAACCAAAAGGAACAGATGTATCTGTTTCTCCATATCCAGGATACATACGTTGATGTAAAGTCAAGTAGTAGCATGTTGTTGCTAATTTGTTTAGAAGTGGCAATAAACTTCGGTGCGATTCTCCCTGAGATTCTTTTGAGATTCTTATGGCATCTGTATATAACTGAAATGCAATTTCAAGATAATAGGCATCATGCCGCCCACCAGTTTGAGAGTATGCTTCTAGGCTCCATTCACCAAATTCTTTCATTATGAGCATCAAGTTTGTATCTTTTTCAGCATAGTTTTTTGAGTAAATCTGTAAAAGTTGAGAATAGCTGGCTGCAGTTTCTTTGATTTTTCCTTGGCTTTTTTGGCTTTCGATTATCGCTCGAAGAATATGTTCCTGCGATAAGCCGTAAAGACCGTCATTAATACGATTAATATAAATAGCTTTCCTGTAAATTTTTATCGCTTCATTGGGACGAAGATTGTATTGTAGTTTTTTTCCTAAACTGTAAAGCATTTCTGGTAACTGCTTATTATATGGACCTTTCTCATTTTCTTTTTTTTCGATAGCTTCAATATATTGATTAAAAATTACACTAAGATTAGATTTATCTAATGATCCAGTCGCTGTATCGTGTGTATCTGTATTATATCCAGAAACGAAGTCTTCCTTCACTAGTTCCGCCATCAAGGAATGGCATGTAAGCAAACAAATACATACAATAAAGATACATACAATTTTTTTTCTTAAGTACATACATTTAGCCCGATTCTATATGAGACCAATTTAACCGATACTATAGGATAGTCATTAGAAGACAGCACCATAGGTATTATACAAACCTTAATGCAGTTCACCTACTAACTACCACAGTTCGAGTATAGCCGATTTATTTGTAAAATGAGGTTTCGCAAATGTTTTTTGAGCTTTGGAGTGTAGTTGCTCCAGTCTTTATCTGTACCGTAATAGGGTATTTTTGGGCACGTTCATCTACACCTTTTTCTGCTGAATTTGTTAGCCGAGTAGTCATGAATATTGGCGCACCATGCCTAGTTGTTTCAACTATTAATGGAGTTGAAATCTCGGGCAATGAATTTTATGCGGTTGCTTTAGCTGCAGTGCTTATATTTTTAGGAACTGCAATAATTGGAGTTTTAACAATAGCTCTTTCTGGCGGCACTATCCGTTCATTACTACCAACAGTAGTTTTTCCAAATAATGGGAACATGGGATTACCTTTATGCTTTTTTGCATTCGGCGAGGAGGGTCTAGCTCTAGCATTAGCTTTTTTCCTCGTACAGATGACAGCCTTGATGTCTGGAGGCGTAGCGTTAATGTCTCACAAAAACAACGGATTTGCTGCAGCTATTAAAGACCTAGCAGTTTTGCCTCTAATACATTCTATTGTCATAGCAATTATTTTATTAGGAACAGGAATAGAATTACCTGGCTGGATTGATTCTACATTAGGACTTTTGGGTGGATTGACTATCCCTTTAATGCTGATTACTTTAGGCGCCTCTTTGAAAAATTTAAATACTTCGAAATGGCGTCGTAGTATTGTTTTTTCGTTATTACGCATTGGTGGGGGGTTTGTGTTCGCCTGCATAGCTGTTGAAATTATAGGTCTTTCAGCTCCAGCAAAAAATGTCGTATTGTTACAGTCCATAATGCCTGCGGCAGTTTTTAACTACCTGTTAGCATTAAAATTTAATAGAGATCCTGATGAGGTTGCCAGTGTTGTCGTTACTTCTACCTTATTGTCTCTTATAGCAATTCCTTTATTATTGTCTTTTTTGTTATAGAGTTACAAAGTTAAAAATAATACTTTATGTGGCCATTTATCTAAGTTTAATTGGCGATAACTAATTATCTATTGTTCAATTTCATATTTGAAAAGGATAAGCAATGAGCAAAAAAGATATTGATACGATTAATGCAAAACCTTTATCAGGATTTCGAGTGGTGGAGTTAGGGCAGTTGCTCGCTGGACCTTTTACGGGAGCTTTATTGGCCTATTTTGGCGCTGAAGTCATAAAGGTCGAGCCGCCAGGCAACGGTGATCCTTTGCGTAATTGGAGAATATTAAAAGATGGAACATCCTTATGGTGGCGTAGCTTGGGCCGCAATAAAAAATGTATCACCATAAACTTAAAAAAAGAACAAGGAAGAGATTTGGTTAAACAACTTATTGATAGAGCCGACGTTCTGATAGAAAATTTTCGTCCTGGTAAAATGGAAGATTGGAATTTGGGTCCTGAGAACTTTAAAGAATCAAATCCTAGGTTAATTTACACGCGCATATCTGGTTACGGCCAAACTGGTCCTTACTCACATAAACCAGGATTTGCCTCAGTGTGCGAGGGAATTAGTGGTTTTCGTTACGTAAATGGGGTACCAGGACAAGCCCCTGTAAGACCTAATTTAAGTATCGGAGATAGTATTGCTGGGCTGCATGCGGCCTTTGGGGTCGTTTTGTCCCTTCTTTCTCGGCAAACAGGAGGAGCAGGTCAGGTGGTTGACGTTGCTTTATATGAATCAATGTTCAATATGCTTGAAGGAGTAATCCCTGAATTTGATGGTGCTGGTAAGATACGAGAACCCTCAGGAACAACTGTAACAGGTATAGCGCCCACAAATATATATAAATGCTCTGATAAAAAATATGTAATTATTGGAGGAAATGGAGATTCAATTTTTAGGCGCCTGATGATTGCTGCAGGCCGACTAGATATGGCCCAAGATTCCCGCTTCAAAAATAATGCAGGTCGTGTAGAGTTTGAGGAAGAGATTGACTTAGCTATTTCTCAGTGGTGTAAAGGACTAAAAAGCTCAGAGGTCTTAAGCATCTTAGATATTAATGAGGTGCCTTCCGGCCCAATTTATAACGCAGCAGATATGCTGAAAGACCCTCATTTCATCCAGCGAGGTTTATTTGAAAGTGTGGAGGTTAACGGTGAATTATTAAAAATTCCAGCAATTGTTCCAAAACTTAGCAAAACACCAGGAAGTACAGTTTGGCCGGGCCCTGACATTGGTAGTTCTAACACAGAAATATTTACTGATATATTAGGGTTAAATAAAAAAATCCAACAAAATTTAAAAGATAATAAAGTTATTTAAGTAATTATACCTCTTTTAGCTATTATAAATTTAACTCAAAGAATAAAATATCGCCCGTTCTTAAAACAAACGGGGAATTAGCTTGTTAAAAAAATCTTGTATGCTATTTTTATTATTAGTTTCAATTCAGTCTATTGCAGGCGGATCCAGTTCACAAACACACAGTGGGGCCAATCAAGCAGAAAAAACACACAGTTCTCATAATACATCAGGTCATGGTCATAAAAAGGGTGGATGGATGTTTTCTTTGCGCACAATGGATATGCATATGGAAAATAACCTTGATGGAAGCAGAGGGATCTCATCAGATGAAATTGTCACAACTATACCAAACCGTTTTTATGGAGTTTCAGGGCAACCAGCCACACTAAGGGTAGCCCCGATCAAGATGGATTCGCGTATGGACATGTTTAGTTTGATGTATGCTCAAACTGACACATTATCGTGGATGCTAATGCTTCATCATATCGAAAAGTCTATGGAATGCACTACCTATATGGGTGGTTCAGGCACAACCCAACGTGGTAACTTTAAAACTAAATCTAGCGGAATGGGTGACACCACATTAAGCGTACTCTGGAAAACATTTGACAAGGAATATCATCAAGTTCGTTTGAATTTAGGAATTAGCTTGCCAACCGGCGATATTGATCAAAAAGATTTTATTTTGACTCCTATGGGCATGAAACCAAAATCAGTCTTGCCTTATGGAATGCAGCTAGGTTCTGGAACCTACGACTTTCTTCCAGGCTTCACCTATTTTGGAAATAATGGATCTGCTTCAGATTGGGGTTTTAAATATCAAGCAGTATTAAGAATTGGTGAAAATGATAAAGATTATACGTTAGGAGATAACCATAAATTTTCTACATGGGGAGCTTATTCTTTGGCTCCCTGGATAAAAACTTCTTTAGGATTATCCTATAAATACGAGGATGATATAGACGGTATAGACACTAGGGTGGTTTTACCAGTTCAAACTGCCGATCCAGACAACTATGGCGGCGATACTTTTATGGCGCATTTTGGCGTAACATTTTCGGGGCAAAATGGATATTTTCTTGGTCATAAAATAAAATTCGAATATTCCAAGCAACTAGATCAAAACTTAAACGGCATACAGATGGAAATGGATGATATATTTTCTGCTAGCTACCAGTTTAGTTTGTAGAATTTCGATAGAATTAAGAATATAAATCCATCATCTTTTGTACTGGTAACTCTAAGTATTACAGTGATAGTTTAATTTTAACTACGGATAATAAAAGTGCTCTCAGCCTCTACCCCAAAAAAAATTGCAATTTTTGTAGATGTGCAAAATATTTATTACACAACACGAGAAGCTTATAATCGTCAGTTTAATTACAGAAAGCTTTGGAGAAAAATTGCTTTGCAAGGAGAAATTGTAGCTGCAAACGCTTACGCTACAAATCGCAATCATGATGGCCAAATAAAGTTTCAGGAAGCATTAAAACATATTGGTTTTGATGTGAAGTTAAAACCTTATATTCAGAGAAGCGATGGAAGCGCCAAAGGAGACTGGGATGTCGGAATAGCTATAGATATCTTAGATTTTGCAAAAGAGGTTGACAGAGTTATATTACTTTCGGGCGATGGAGATTTTGATCTATTAGTAACTAAAATAAAGGAGTGTTATTCCGTAGAGGCTTACGTTTATGGAGTACCATCATTAACTGCCGGGTCTTTAGTCGACGTCGCTACCAAGTTTATTCCAATTGATCAGGATTTATTACTGTAGTTTTTTAGCTTAATTAAAAAAAATCAAAGAAAGGTGCCAATGTGTGCTGATAGTTTCTTCAAGCATCTCTATTCCAGATCACGAAATTAAAATTTCTGCTATTCGTGCACAGGGTTCAGGAGGACAGAATGTTAACAAAGTCTCCTCTGCAGTTCACCTTCGCTTTGATATTATAAGATCCTCTTTATCGGAAGCTCATAAAAGAAGATTGCTAGACTCAAAAGATAGCCGTATAAATAAAAATGGCGTCCTTGTAATTAAGGCTCAGAAATTTAGAACTCTAGAAAAAAATCGCTGCGATGCAGTTGGGCGATTAAAAGAGATTATTCAGTTAGTTTCTTCAACTAAAAAAATAAGAAGACCCACTAAGCCGACTAAAAGCTCACAAATAAAACGCTTGGACAGTAAATCTATTCAAAGTAAATTGAAGGCCTTGCGCAAAAATGACTCTGAATAGTAGCTAATTTTGCATTTAGTTAATTAATGGTGGGCCCGGAGTGACTTGAACACTCGACCTGCCGATTATGAGTCGGATGCTCTAACCAACTGAGCTACGGGCCCTTAAAGTTTTTAAAATTATTCGTCAAGAAAGCTACGCAAGTGGTCAGAGCGACTAGGATGACGAAGTTTACGTAATGCTTTAGCCTCAATTTGACGAATTCTCTCTCGTGTTACATCGAATTGCTTTCCTACTTCTTCCAACGTATGGTCAGTATTCATATCAATACCGAATCGCATACGAAGCACCTTGGCTTCCCTCATAGTTAACCCATTGAGGACGTCTCTTGTTGCATCAGTAAGACTATCGTTAGTTGCAAAATCTACGGGTGAGAGAATATTAACATCTTCAATGAAATCTCCTAAATGTGAGTCATCATCATCTCCAATAGGAGTTTCCATTGAGATAGGTTCCTTGGCAATCTTAAGAACTTTTCGAATTTTTTCTTCAGGCATTTCCATTCTCTCGCCTAGCTCTTCAGGCGTTGGTTCTCTACCAACCTCTTGTAGCATTTGCCTTGAAATACGATTAAGCTTATTTATCGTTTCAATCATATGAACAGGAATACGAATAGTTCTTGCCTGATCAGCAATAGATCTCGTGATAGCCTGACGAATCCACCAAGTGGCATAGGTTGAGAATTTATAGCCGCGACGATACTCAAATTTATCGACCGCTTTCATTAAACCAATGTTTCCTTCCTGTATGAGATCAAGAAATTGAAGCCCTCTATTGGTATATTTTTTTGCAATAGATATAACTAGACGCAGATTTGCTTCAACCATTTCTTTTTTGGCTCTTCTCGCCTTGGCTTCACCTATGGACATACGACGATTGATATCTTTGACCTGGGTAATAGTTAAAGCATTCTTTACGGAAATACGATTTAACCTACGTTGAGCTCTTTTAATCTCTACTTCATGGAGTTTGAGATTTTCTGAAAATGGACTATCTAATTCACAAATTTCAGAAACCCAGTTCTCATTAGTTTCATTTCCAGGGAAGCTTTTTATGAAGTCCGCCCTCGGCATTCTTGCTTGACGAACTACAAGGCTCGTAATTTGGCGTTCTGATGCTCTTATTACAGAAAGTGTTTCTCGAACTACAGCAACTAGAGGGTCGAATTTACGAGGCGCTAATTTTAAGTACTTGAAGTGTTCACTAAGATCCTTGATAGCTGAAGTGGTGACTTTATGTCCACGACCGTATTTTGCTATAGCTTTTTTTGCATTTTTATTTAATTTTTTTAATAAATCAAAGCGTTCTTTTGCTTCTATTGGATCTAATCCGGTGTCAGCTTCATCCTCGTCTTCATCCTCGTCTTCAGGGGAATCAACTATACCATTTTCTTCCTCTTCTTTTTTTGCAGCTTCTGCTTGAGCAAGGGCGGAAGGAACATGCTCCATAGGGTTTAGATAACCAATCAAAATATCTGCAAGTTTTCGTTCATCTGTTTCTATTAGGTCGTACTCTTCAATAATATAGTCAACTATTTCAGGCCATTCGGCTACAGATGCCATTAATTCACGAATACCTTCCTCTATACGTTTAGCAATTTCTATCTCACCTTCGCGAGTAAGTAGCTCAACGGTACCCATTTCTCGCATGTACATTCTGACAGGATCAGTAGTACGGTGTTGTTCAGTTTCTACTGCTGCAAGTGCAGCGGCAGCTTCAGCAGCAGCAACTTCATCAGTAGTTATATCTGCCGTACTAAGAAGATCTTCTGCATCAGGAGCAGTTTCAAATACACTTATTCCCATATCAGTTAAGTTTTGAATTATATCTTCCACTTGATCTGGATCAGATATATCTTCAGGCAAGTGATCGTTCACTTCTGAGTAGGTCAGGTAGCCCTGCTCTCTTCCTTTGGTAATTAAATCTTTTATTCGGGACTGTTGTTGTGCGTTACCGCTCATATTTGATCTGCTATGACTAAAGTTAGGTAGGATTATGTTACTTATAATTATACTGAAATAAATTGGACTTGTCTTATTCAAGGGAAGAAAAATAGGTAATTTTTGACACTAAGGTTTTCTTGGCTTCTCAGCAATCTTATTAAAAAGTGACTTCATTTTATTATTTTGTTGGTCTTTGGTCAGATTTAACCAAGCTCGGTTGAGGTTCTTGAGGGCGTTATCGTCAATAGTTTCTTGTTTGGCGAGGAAGTCAAATAAGTCCAAAGGCTCCATTTCAGCTATTGAATCTCTTAGTAATCGAGCTAATATTTCCTTAAATTCTTTTTTATTATCCCTGCTGCTGTTGGCAAGAGGTTTGAACAGATCTGTGGCAATAATTTTGGTGAAGTGATCTGCTTTAGATGGATCATTAATGCTTCGCATGTAACCAATAATATGATTCAGTGTATAATTAGGGTTTTCTCGAATAATTTTTGTTAAAGAGATTAGCATATCTGACCCCTTAGTCTTTAGGTCTGGAAAATCCTCTAACACCGGTAAGCATACCTCAAGTTCTGGATCGTTAGCCAACAGGGCAATGAGCGTGTATATAGCAGGCATTTTTACACGCTTATTTCCTTTAGACATAAACATTCCAGGATCCTGGGTCGCTATTTTCTCTAACTTAGTATGGTCAAGGTAATGCTTAGTTGTTAATTGTGTAGCATATTCTGGATAGCCCTCTAGGCCGATACCTGGAGGATGATTATCACTCACTATTGGTTCTATAATCTTAGTTAACTCTTTTACCTCAAGACCTGTTCGTTGAGATAAATTTTTAATCATCAAGGTTCTAAAAACACCTAAAGGCATTTTATTAATAAGTGGCGCAGCAAGCTTACTGAGTCTAGCTCGACCATCTAGTGAATCATGATCATGATCTTCAGAAAGTGACTCAAAAAGGAAGTCAGAGAGTGGAGTCGCACTTGCTACTAACTCAAGAAATTTAATAGAGCCTATTTTCAGAATTATAGAATCTGGATCTTCCCCATCTGGAAGAAACATAAACTTTACTGAACGCCCATCTATCATTACAGGAAGTGTTGTTTCAAGTGCTCGAGATGCGGCTTTGCGACCAGCCTCATCTCCATCGAAACAAAAAATAACTTCAGATGTATAGCGAAATATTTTATTAAGATGCTCAAGAGTAGCAGCTGTACCTAACGTAGCTACAGCATTATGAATATTATTTTGGGCTAACACAGCAACATCCATATAACCTTCCACTACTATCAAATTTTCAATATTTCGAAAATATTGGTTAGCCTCATAGAGACCGTATAATTCACGCCCTTTATGGAATAGTAATGTTTCAGGTGAGTTTAGATATTTTGGTTTATCGTCACCAAGCACTCGACCACCAAAGCCTAAAGTACGGCCTCTAACATCTCTGATAGGAAATATAATTCGGTCACGAAAGCGGTCATAGAGCTTATTTTCATCATGACGATCGATTAAAAGCCCTACATCTTTTAGTTGTTGTACTTCCTTTTCACTTTTACCTAAATTTTCAAGTAAATTTTTCCATCCTGGTGGGGCAAATCCTATCCCAAAATTACGAGCAGTTTCACCGCTTAGTTGCCTAAATTTTAGATATTCGACAGCCTTTTTAGCTTTCTTGGGATCTCGGAGATTACTTCGGTAGAATGAATCAGCCTCTTTAATTAGAGCAAGCAGTAATTTTTTATAGTTTGTATTAGCATCAATATTGACTGCTTCACGGGGTATTTCTAATCCAGCTCTTTTTGCCAATCCTTCTAACGTTTCAGGGAATGAGGTTCTATCAAAATCAATAACGAAACCAATTGCATTTCCACCTGCGCCACAACCAAAACAATAATAAAACTGTTTGTCTGGACTAACACTAAAAGAGGGTGTTTTCTCATCATGAAATGGACAACAGGCAGAGTAATTCTTACCGGACTTGCGAAGCTCTATTCGGCTTCCTATTACATCGACAATATCTAGTCGGTCTAGCACATCATCAATGAAGCTTTGTGGTATTCTACCAGGCATAGGTTATGCTTTCACTTGATCTTAGAGACGTAAAGTTAAAAAATTTCTACTTACCAAACTAAAGTAACCATAAACTTTTTCATGCCGACGCACAATTTATACAGCTTCTTTTTAATAGAAACAAAACGATATAAGATTTACTTTAATTTAGTTTTAATCATTTTGCTTACTTCTCCAGCATCGGCTCGCCCTTGAATTTTGGGTTTAATTATACCCATTATCGCTCCCATATCTTTCATAGAAGTGGCGTCTATTGTTCGGATAGCCTCCGAAACTATAGTTAAAATTTCAGATTCACTAAGAGCCTCAGGTAAAAATTCTTGTATCACTTTTATCTCATTAAGTTCTTGGTCAGCTAGCTCTTGTCGATCAGCATTTGTATATTGCGTTGCAGAATCTTTACGTTGTTTAACCATTTTATCTAGAACTACTAGAACTCGAGTGTCATCTAGCTCAATACGCTCGTCAACCTCAATACGTTTTATATCAGATAAAATAAGCCTAATGGTCCCTAACCTTATTTTATCTTTAGCCCGCATAGCAATTTTCATTTCTTGAACGATCTTTATCTTAAGCGTTTGAAGCATCTTAAATCCTCCTAAATGCAAAAAAGCGCTGACATAGCAGCGCTTAAATAAGAAATAGCATAGACTAGTGTTTATTTAATACATACGTACAAATTTTTTATTATCTCTAGAATTCTTTTTAGCATGACGTTTAACAGCAGCAGCAGCTTTTCTTTTGCGCTCCCAAGTCGGTTTCTCATAAAATTCCTTACTGCGAACATCAGCTAGAATCCCAGCCTTCTCACACGATCGCTTGAAGCGACGGAGTGCAACATCGAAAGGTTCGTTTTCTTTAATACGTACAAAGGGCATTTATAAATTTCCTATTGGGTGTTTAAAAATTATACCAAAAAA
This sequence comes from uncultured Porticoccus sp., assembly GCA_964608185.1. Lineage (GTDB taxonomy): Bacteria > Pseudomonadota > Gammaproteobacteria > Pseudomonadales > Porticoccaceae > Porticoccus. Next base: position 15,410 of record CAZSMR010000022.1, read on the forward strand.
TTAATTTGTTTGACGAAGAAGTGTCATTCAGCGATGCTTCTTCATTAAGGCCAAGTATTCTAAACATATACCGCCTGAGTTGCAAAACTTTTATAAGTTGCATTGAATAAGGATAAACTTTTCAGGATCTTTTTTTTGAGATTAAATATAGAAAAAAAACGAATAAGGATAATAAGTAAGGTAATATTAAGCTGAAGGGAATTTTTGATAATTAAGCAAAAAATATCTTTAATTTTTTGTATTTGTAAGATTGGACTATAAAAAATATGCGAATATTAGGTATTGAAACGTCTTGTGATGAAACTGGTGTCGCTATCTATGATAGTAAAGATGGACTTTTGGCACATGATTTATTTAGCCAGGTAGCTATTCATTCTGAATATGGTGGAGTAGTACCAGAACTAGCCTCAAGAGATCATGTGAGACAGATTTTGCCTCTTATCAATAAGGTTTTACTGGACGCTAAAACAACATTTAAAATGATTGATGGCTTGGCTTATACTTCAGGTCCTGGGCTTGTAGGCGCCCTAATGGTGGGGGCTTGTGTAGGCCGTTCCTTGGCATATGCATGGAAAGTTCCCGCAATAGGTGTGCACCATATGGAGGGACATTTATTGGCTCCAATGCTAGAAAAGAAGAAGCCCAGTTACCCTTTTGTTGCACTCTTAGTCTCTGGTGGACACACGCAACTAGTAGAAGTAAGGGATGTCGGAGATTATCATATTTTAGGTGAATCTCTTGATGATGCTGCAGGAGAAGCATTCGACAAGGTAGCAAAAATGCTTGATCTCGATTATCCGGGAGGGCCTGCAATAGCTGAGCTAGCAAAAAAAGGAAGGGCTGGAGAATTACAGTTTCCAAGACCTATGACAGATCGTCCTGGTTTAGATTTCAGTTTTTCTGGACTTAAGACGTTTACCTTAAATACCATAATTAAACATCGTGGAGACACTGTTTTACCAAACGATCAAACTATTGCTGATATAGCACGTGCATTTGAGGATGCTGTCGTCGATACACTGAAAATTAAATGCTTAAGAGCGCTTAAAAAAACTGGGTCAAAGAGATTAGTTGTTGCTGGTGGTGTTTCTGCAAACTTACGATTAAGAGAGAAGTTAACAGAGTGTGTTGATGGAGTCGGTGGTAATATTTTCTTTGCCAGACATGAATTCTGTACAGATAATGGCGCTATGATTGCTTATGCTGGCTGCCAGCGTCTCATGGCAGGGAATTGTGAGAGTTTAGTTGTTAATATTAGGTCCCGCTGGAAAATAGATAGTCTTATACCCTTAGGTGAAGGATAAAAACATGCCGGATATTATTTATATTAAGAATTTAGAAGTAGATACAATTATAGGAGTTTATGACTGGGAGCGCAAAGTTCGTCAAGTAGTTAACATAGACGTAGATATAGCTACCGATATACATAAAGCAGCTGAATCAGAGGATATTAAGTTTGCTGTTGACTATGGTTCAGTTTCAAAGAGGTTGACCGAATTTATTCAATGCAGCGAGTTTTTTTTGATAGAAACAATGGCCGAGCGTATTTCAGAAATAATTCTGCATGAATTCAATGCGCCATGGCTGCGACTTCGTATAGGAAAACCTGGTGCTGTTAATAATGCTAGTGATGTTGGAGTCATCATAGAGCGCGGAAAGAAAATATAAAAACTGAACATGTAAGCCTTTATCTATAAAGAACTCCCGCCGTCAACAACAATGGTTTGCCCCGAAATATATTTGGCCGACATTGCTAAGAATAAAGCTGTTTTCGCAACATCTTCTGGTGTTCCTTTGCGCCCAAGGGGTATGCAGCCCATAATTTGTTGCTTCGTTGCTTCGTTCATCTGTGTATCAGTGTTTGGCCATAAAATTATACCAGGTGCGATCCCATTTACACGTATATTGGGAGCTAGTTCTTTTGCTAAAGATTTGGTGAGCATCGCATTTCCAGCCTTTGCGATACAATAGATGCTATAACCCTTAAGAGGCTTAACTGCGTAGATGTCGTTAATAGATATAATACTTGCATCTTTTCTTAATTGTGGAGCGATTGCCTGACAAAGAAAATATGGTCCTTTTAGATTGCTGTTGATGAGATCATTCCAGCTGTCTTCATTAGATTCTTCCAGCGTACTAGGATAAAAACTTGAAGCATTATTTATAAGTACATCTAATTTTTTTCTCCATTTAAGTATCTTTGTAACCATAGACTTAATATCTGTGATGCTTCCTAATTGTGCTTTAAACGTCTTAGCTGAATTATGACGAATTTGATTTAATTCTTTTGCAAGCGTTTCAGCATCGTTCTCGGAATTATTGTAGTGAATAGCAATATCATACCCATGATGGTGAAAAGTGCGTGAAATTTCTGCACCAATACGTCGGGATGCTCCAGTAATAATAGCAACACGATTTGCGCCTTGATTTTTATAGATCATGATCACTTTTTAGATAACTCAATAATAATTTTTTGACGACGCTTATCGATTTCTTGACCAAGCCTTATACCTTCAAAACCCTCCACCATGATTTTTTTGTTATCTATTAACTGCATTTCATTAAAAACTTTTTTAAGCCAAACACCAGAATCGTAAAACTTATGGTCAGACTTTTTGGTTCTTTGAACGTCAGCGTGGCAACAAGTAATAAATTGTATGAGATTACTAGGATTCTTAAAAGCACCAATGTCCTTTAGCATTTTAATAACAAGCGGGGGATTTAGGTTTCTTGAATTGTGGCATGAGTCTCTATACTTTATAAGAGCTACTGAAACCGACCTATAGCGATTAGGTATTTTAAGTCGATCACAAAAACCGTTGATTATTTTAACATTATCATCTTTAGGGTCTGAACCTGCCGACAATGTATCATCAGAACAGTCTTCTTTACTGATATTTCCCATAAGAACAGCAAACCGAGTTGATGGGTCTTTATCAAGTTTGGCAACATAATCTAAGGATATTAAAGTACGGATTCCGGCATTCATTTTAGAGTTTTTTTGAGAGGATTTAAAAAGTTGTTCGATTTCAGGAAAAAGTTTTGATAGAGCATTACATTTGCGCAAAACTTCAATATAAATACGAGGTGATTTCTCCTTCAGAGCCTTTACAGTTTCTGTCCAAACTCTTTCAGTACTAAGGTATTGTAATTCTCCACTATCCGATATGAGAGTCATTAGTAGAAGTGTTTCATCTGCAATTTTGAATCCGAGATGATGATAGCGAGCAGCAAATCTAGCTACACGTAATACTCGTAAAGGATCTTCTGAGAAAGCATTTGAAACATGACGGAGTATCTTGTCTGAAAGATCATTCAAGCCCCCATAGGGATCTATTATGTTTCCATCACAGTCTTCAGCTATGGCATTAATAGTAAGGTCTCTTCTTGAAAGATCTTCTTCTAAGGTTACTTGAGTATCCGTAAAAAATTTAAAACCTTTATATCCATTACCGGACTTTCGTTCGGTACGCGCTAGCGCGTATTCTTCTTTAGTTTCTGGATGTAAAAAGACAGGAAAATCTGAACCAATCTGAACGAACCCTTGATCTAGTAGCTCTTTTGGCGTGGCACCAACGACTACCCAATCATGTTCTGTGAAGGGATAATTAAGGAGTTTATCGCGAACTGCGCCACCAACTAAATATAAGTTCATATCTAATACTCGTTAGAATTACATCTTAAAAGCCAGATAGCATAATAACAGAGAGATAGAGGTTATGAGTATAGGCGACACTTAGCTTACATAATTATGAACTAATAGATTAAAAAAATGAATATTAGCCTCTTAAATTATTTTAATGCTCGGTATTAGCAATATACGCAAAGAATCTA
>CAZSMR010000023.1:0-18241 GCA_964608185.1 uncultured Porticoccus sp.
TTCTGTTTAATAATAAACTCAATGATGCATTTCAGAATTTTTTTAATCGAAAAGAAGTTTTTTCGCTTGGTGTGTGTAATGGTTGCCAGATGTTAGCTAACTTAAAGTCATTAATACCTGGTGCCGAAAACTGGCCTAAATTTGTCAAAAATACCTCTGAGGAATTCGAATCTCGATTTTCTCTAGTGAAAGTAGAAAAAAATCCGTCTATTCTCCTATCAGGTATGGCTGGTTCTGTGATGCCTATTGCCGTTGCTCACGGTGAGGGTAAAGTCCAATTTGAGAATAACATCGAAAGGGAAGAATTCAACTCCTCTGGAAAAGTAACACTTCGTTTTGTTGATAACCTTATGAAAACAACAGAAAAATACCCATCAAATCCAAATGGATCAGCATCAGGAATCACAGGCGTTACAACTTTTGATGGCAGAGCCAGCATTATGATGCCGCATCCGGAAAGAGTATTTCGTTCAGTAACTAATTCATGGCATCCAGATGAATGGAAAGAAGACGGTCCTTGGTTAAGGATGTTTCGCAACGCTAGAGCTTTTGTTGATTAGTTCATGTTACCTGCCAAAATTCAAAGGACTAAAGACTTGAATAGTACGCAGCTATGTTATCTGCATCTTCATTGGTGAGTGTTTTCACCATATTGTTCATCATGGAGTTTATGCGTTTCCCATCCCTAAAATTCTTTATCTGAGTAGACAGATAGCCGAGATTCTGACCTGCTAGATTTGGCCACATAGGATTTGAGCTTACTCCTTTTATACCATGACAACCTGCACATGCAGCCGCCTTTTCTTTTCCAGCCTGTATATCAAAGCCATAGCTTTCAAAAGATACAGAAATAAGTGCCACCAAAAGTAATAGCGGCATTATAGTTTTGTCCATAAAAGAACCCCCGAGATTTAGGTATTATAAATGGTGGATTCATATTCTGAAATTATTCTAAATATGATTATCTACATACTTGTATTTATTTGTATATTTTTGAATGATCATAAAAAAATCTACTCAGAAATAATGATACTGTAAGTAGTGCTATTGCTCCGCTTTGATGCGCTGCCGCAAATGTAACTGGAACATACATCAATATTGTAGCAATACCCAAGCAAACCTGTGTAACTAATAATATCAGCATGCACATCAATACATTTCTTAATATTGTAGAATTAAGTTTACGTAGTAAATTAATTGCATAGCTGAAAATTATTATGAATAGTGCGTAAGCAAACATGCGATGATTAAACTGAATAGTGGTTACATCTTCGAAAGCGGATAACCAGACGGGGGCCGTGCTATATAAGCCTGGTGGTATAAAATTTTCACCCATCAAAGGAAAGGTAGAATAAGCAAGTCCAGCACGAGTACCTGCTACTAAGCCCCCTGAAAGAATCATTATAAACAATAAGGAAGTGATTATGTATGCACCAGACCTCATAGCGTTAGTTATGTTATCTATTGGTGTCAAAAAGGTCTTCTTACTCGCTCCAATTAAACCAAATGCGACCCATAAAATATATGCATAAATAATAACTGCATTACCTAAATGTGCTGTTAAACGATATTGGCTAACGGACGGGATATTGACTAGTCCGCTTTTTACCATGTACCAGCCAAGTAAACCCTGAAAACCACCTAAAGCAAACATCACCATGAGCTTGGGTGTAAGTTTTTTTTGGATACGCCCTGTAAAATAAAAGAACAAAAAAGGTATAAAAAAAACAAGCCCTATTATCCGCCCTAAAATACGGTGAAGATATTCATACATAAAAATGTATTTGTACTCTGAAATACTCATTCCTTTGTTAACTTTTTGATACTCAGGATATAACTTATACATATCGAAACTATCTTGCCAGTCTTGACTAGTTAAAGGGGGAATAATACCCATGAGTGGCTTCCATTCAACCATAGAAAGACCGGAGTGAGTTAAGCGTGTAACACCCCCTAAAAGGATCATAAAAAATATTAACACAGCACAAAAAAGCAGCCAGTTAGTGACTTGGCGATTATACGTTTCATTTTCTATCAGTGTGTTCATAAAAGCTTAAAGCCGGTATATGCAATTAATGTTTTATTGTAAAGGAACAATATATCTAGGCAACAACGAATAGATTATCTTGAAGATTTTTTGTGTGTATACCCGCTTCCAAACATTAAGTTATAAAAACTATTTTTTTGTGCCTCTTATTGTAAGTGGCAGCTGAGCTAACATAAATAAAATAGAGACAGGGGCTACGAAAAAAGTCTTATAATTAACCCAAATAATCTCAGAATTATTTCTCCATACAATTTCATTAGTAACTGCTAGGATAAAGAAAAAGCAACCCCATCTATAGGTTAGCTTAATCCAAGTTTCATTATTGAGATTAAACTGACTACCAAAAAAAATCTGCATCATTGGCTTATCAAAGAACCAGCCTCCAAGTAAAACTAGGGAAAATAAACCATTAGTCACAGTAGGCTGTATCTTTATGAAGATGCTTGCATCAAAAAGGATCGCTGCTAACGTAAAAATCGCTGAAAATAAGATGCAATATAGAGGGAATGGTGCAAGTCGTTTATCTTTAAACCAAGATAAAAATAATACGATTAACCCTAAAAAAACGGATATAACGGCTGCAATGTATATCCCATAATAATGGAATCCAATAAAAAAACCTACGAGTGGGAAGACCTCAATAAAAAATGCAAAAATTTTCATTTTAATTCCATCTGAAGAATTATAGATTAACTGTAATATTTAAACTGAAAAATACAAAATCGCTAAGATTTTTTCATTTACGCATTATATAGTTTCAAATAAGATTAAAACTCTACTAATTTTTTTGTCTAATATGTGAGCCAATGAAAAATATATCTAAAATTTCAGCTATAAACGCAAAATTTCATCCATCTTGGGCGATTCTATTGGACCAAGAGTTCAATAAACCTTACATGAAAAGCTTGTTGTTGTTTTTAGAAAGCGAGCATGAAAAAGGTAAAATCATATATCCGCCCATACCTAACTGGTTTGAAGTATTAAAAACAACAGCATTCCATGAAGTCAAAGCGGTGATTATAGGCCAAGATCCTTATCATGGCGAAGGGCAGGCTCATGGCTTAAGTTTTTCTGTAAAACAAGCCAAAATTATTCCCCCGTCATTACGAAACATCCACGAAGAACTACTTAATGATTTAAAAGTACCAACTCCAACTCATGGTAACTTAGCATCTTGGTCTAAACAGGGAGTTTTGCTGCTAAATACTGTTTTGACTGTGGAAAAGTCGTCTCCAAGAAGCCATCAAGGAGTAGGCTGGGAAATTTTTACAAATAAAATAATAGAAGAACTTAGCAAAAAAAAACAGAACTTAGTTTTTTTTCTATGGGGTAATGATGCACAAAAAAAATCCTCCCTCATTGACAAAAAGCGGCATCTAATACTTGAGGCACCGCACCCATCACCATTATCTGCCTATAAAGGATTTTTAGGATGCAAACACTTTTCTTTGGCTAATAAATATATCTATGAGCATAAAAAAAATCAAATTGATTGGACTTTACCAGCTAATGATCAGAGTTCTTATCCGCAAAAACCTTAATTGGAGGGTGGCCACCTTTTGCTCTTACCCAATTCAGGCTCTTCAATACTAAATTGTGGCCGATAAGACGTCTCTCAATCACTTTTTTTCCAGGGTAATCCATTAAAAACATACCTATAAAAATTGTCAAAATACCCTGACCTGGAAGAAATAACATCAAAACTCCACCACACAGAATTACAAAACCCAAAATATTTTTTCCAATTTTAGATGCTAGAAAAAAATAAGAATGATTTTTTTTAAAAGGTAGCTGGCTATTTTTATTATTAGCAAAATAATTCTGAGGAATCATGCCTGCTATCCAAGGTAAAGCGATCAAACTAGTTACGAAGGTCAAGACAGACAGGGCACTTAACCAAGCCAACAGGTTTTGATTAGAAAATAGCCAGTCGATCATATATATCCCCTTAAAGGACTAGGTTGATTCAATTACTTTATATAGTTGATGGGCAAATATTTAATCTTTTCTATACTCCCATCGCCAATAATTATGGTTTTAGTCTCAGCTGCTTTGTCTGTAAGCACTACTAGCAGCTCTTGCAAATCGATGTTTATTTGTACTGCAGATATTATGTTTCCAGAAACTTGTCTTGTTTCTTCAATATAACAAGGTGTTCCAGGTAGTGGTAAAAGATTATTTTTTCTACATATACGATACATTCTTCTCTTTAATTTACCCAAGTACCTCATTCTAGCTATCACCTCTTGTCCTGTATAACAGCCCTTAGTGAAACTTATAGAATTAAGATGATCCAGATTAAGCATTTGCGGTACAAAGGTATCAGAAGTTTCTTCTTGGAGAGTCGGAATACCCGATTGTATGTCGCTTTTTTTCCATAGGTCAGTACCTGTAGAAACCATTTTTTTTGAAAAATTATGCCATACTTCTTCCGCAAACTCGACAAGGCAAGAAACAACAAGTCTTCCATCCTTATAGCTGTAGGATGAGCTAATATGCTTTTCTTGATATTGATTTTTAGAGCCTTTTATATCGAAGCCAAATAGAGCGTATTCGTCACTGGCGTCAGAAAGTTCTACTTTAAAAAATGCGGCGTATTTTGCCAGCTCAACTTTCGACTTAGCTATTAACGAATGATGCATGACCATCAACAATTTTTCATCGTTAATTTGATGAAGTTGAAAATTTGTTAAAGTGCGACCCTTTGGATTACATATAGCTCCTGAAATACTATTTTCCTCCGAAAGCTGATTGACGTCACATGTAACTTGCCCTTGAAGAAATTTCTTGGCGTCCTCACCTTCTAATAAAATCAAACCTAAATGAATTAATGGTACAAAGTAACTAGTTTTTTTGTCATCTTCATCAATTATCAAGGAATCTTTAAATAACACCTCGTTTTCATCTGAAAAGATAGCGCCCTGTTTGCGCAAGAATGAATGCCAATTATTCATATATGTAACCCAAGAAAAACATATGTATATCTTAGTGGGTAAACCTTGCTAGTTCCACTATAATCAAAGCTCATTCTCTCAATTTTAAAAGGGTAATTTTAGATGGACATGAATAGACTTTCCTGGGCAAGTAGACGTGGCATGCTTGAATTAGATTTAATGTTTTTACCTTTTCTTAAGAAAGTATATCCCACTCTAGAATTAAAGGATCAGATGAGATATTGGAAGCTTCTCGAATGTGAAGATCAAGACTTATGGAACTGGCTACTAAACCGAGAAACCTCAAGTAACCCTGAGTTACAAAAGATTATTGATATAATAAGAAAGACGAGACATTTGGTTCGGCCCGAAAATGATTGAGTATAAAGCTAATTAATCTGTATTAACTACGATATTTTGAGCAGCAAAATTAATAGGGACCATGATAGTATCTTTTGCTATATCAGATAATTCTGGGAAATCTAAATTATAGTGCAAACCCCTGCTTTCTTTGCGCTGTTTTGCACATCTGATTATGAGCTCAGATACAAGAACAAGGTTTCGTAGCTCTATTAAATGTTTTCCAATTTTATAGTTACTATAATACTCTTGTATTTCAAGTTGCAGTAATTTTACCCTGTGTTCGGCGCGCTCTAGTCTTTTTTGAGATCTAACTATACCAACGTAATCCCACATAAAACGTCTCAGTTCATCCCAATTGTGTGAAATAATTACATCTTCATCTGAGTGAGTCACTCTGCTTTCGTCCCAAGGTTTAGCAATTTCAAATCCAGAGATACTAGGCATAATTTTATCTATTTCTTTGGCTGCTGCTATTCCGAAAACTATACACTCTAACAAAGAGTTACTAGCCATACGATTAGCCCCATGAAGCCCAGTAAAAGCTGTCTCGCCCACAGCATAGAGATTCCAGAGATCAGTTTGCCCAAACTCATTAACAACAAGTCCACCACATGTATAGTGAGCGGCTGGAACTACAGGAATCAGGTCACTTGTTATATCAATTCCAAAAGAAAGACAGTGTTTTTTAACAGATGGAAAGTGTTGATCAATAAAATCAGCAGACTTATGCCTAATGTCTAAATATACACAATCACAACCTAATCTTTTTATTTCAAAATCTATTGCTCTTGCTACAATATCTCTTGGCGCTAATTCTGCTTTGGGGTGAAACTTAGACATAAATCGCTCACCACTTGGCAATCTAAGGTAAGCACCTTCGCCACGTAATGCTTCTGTTAACAAAAAAGCTTTTGCGTTCGGATGATAAAGACATGTTGGGTGAAATTGGTTAAATTCAAGATTCGCAACCCTGCAACCGGATCTCCAAGCAAGAGCAATACCGTCTCCAGTCGCTCCATCAGGATTGCTTGTGTAAAGATATGCCTTGCTAGCGCCACCAGTTGCTAAAACTATCGATTTAGCATGAAAGACAGATATACAGTCTTTTTTTGTATCTAGCACATAAGCACCCGTGCAACGAACGCGACTTGAACTTTTATCTGCTTGAGTTATAAGATCCACAACAATATGATTTTCAAAAAGCTGCACATTAGGATTATCTTTAATTTTATCTGCTAACGAAGAAGATACTTCCTTCCCTGTTGAATCAGCTGAATGAAGAATACGCCTATGACTGTGTCCAGCCTCTTTGGTGAGATGGTATTCATTATTTGAATTTTGTGTAAAATTAACACCCTGTTTAATTAGCCATTTAATGGCGTCAGGACCGCTTTCAACAGCCTGTCTCACGGTTTGCTCGTGACACATACCAGCCCCAGCTTTTATTGTATCTAAATAGTGTGATTCCAAAGAATCCTCATGATCAAATACACTAGCAATTCCCCCCTGAGCCCACCATGTAGCACCCGATTGAATAGCGCTTTTACTCAAAATAGCGACTTTATATTTAACAGATAACTCGAGTGCAACTGTCATTCCTGCAGCACCACTTCCTATAACCAGAACTTCATGGGTGTTAAGCATATTAATTATTACTCTTATAAGGGCAAATTATTTCTTACTGATGTTATTATAAGTTAGTGATGATGAATTTCTCTGTCTTTTTTTAAGTAAAAGTAAAATAACTTGACCAATAAAAAAATAAAAGCACAAAAAATATATATAAATAATCTGGAAATTAAATGAAAAGTGATCAGACAAAAGCCAGTGATGATCAGCTAGTAGCTCGTGTTAAAAAGGGGGATAAGGGAGCCTTCGATTTGCTTGTGCTCAAACACCAATATAAAGTCCACAGAATCATCTCCAGATATATCAAAGATTTTGATGAAGTTAATGACGTTGTTCAGGAGACTTTTTTAAAAGCATACCGAGCCCTTGAAAATTTTCGTAGTGAAAGTGCTTTTTATACGTGGCTTTATCGTATAGCAGTGAATACAGCAAAAAACTACTTGGTTGCACGTAACCGACGTCCTCCGTCATTTGATATAGATATAGCTGACACTGACTATTCAGAACTAAACAATCAACTGCAGAATCTCGATTCACCAGAAAATATTTTGTCTAAAAACGAACTAGAATCATTAATAAATAGCACAATAAAAAAACTCCCCGGAGACTTACGTACTGCTTTGATGCTTCGTGAATTCGAAGACCTAAGTTATGAGCAAATTTCAGATATAATGGAATGTCCTGTAGGTACAGTTCGGTCTAGAATTTTTCGTGCTCGAGAAGTCTTAGAAGAAAAAATAAAAGAAATGGAAAGTTGATTCAAAAGAAAGGAACCTTTTGGTTATATGTGGGTCTTACTTTATAAGTTAATAAATTAATAAAAAAATGGTTATGATTATGAGTACCAACAAAGCTCAATTAAAAGAAGCTTTATCAGCCTTCATGGACGGCGAAGCCACAGACATCGAAGTCCGCAGATTGCTAAAAGAGATGCCTTTTGATCATACATTGCGTGATTCATGGCGATACCATCAACTTTCTTCGGCTATTATCAATAAAGAACTCTCGACTGAAATTGTAGATTTTTCTGCTAATATAAGCTCTGCTATTAAATTAGAAAAGAACCATGGTGCTTTAAGTCTCTCTAACTACCTTATAAAACCACTGGGTCGATTTGCTATAGCAGCATCCGTAGCAACTGTTGCGCTATTAGGTATGCAGCAATACAAACATACTGTCGAACATCCATCATCCTTTGCAAGTACGAATAAAATACAACTCAATCTTGCCTCTTCTAATATGCGTACATCTGCTGAATTTGGTATACCACCTATATCTGCACGAAATGTAAGTATTTCAAACTTTCCGCAAAAAAAATCTAAACCTTTAAACAAAGTATTGTTAAAAAATGAGAGTAGTAGCGAGAACCTAACGCGCGAACAGGTTCAAAGGTATTTAAATGGACTCTTAGCGCGCTATAACGAAACTGAAGATAAATTAATTACTCAGTAACTTAAGAAATAAGTCTATAAATCCCAACCATAGAAACCTAATCATTTCCGCTATTACATGGCGTCTCGATGTCAAATAGGCTAGAATCAATAGTTTTAACCTTGCCTGAAAATTACCCAAAAATGATTACTTTTCATAACGAAACTATAGCCTTGTGTCTGATTTAAGTCATATACGAAACTTTTCTATTATCGCTCATATCGATCATGGTAAATCAACGATTGCCGATCGGTTTATTCAGCATTGTGGGGGTCTTGAATCCAGAGAAATGTCTGCGCAAGTTCTTGATTCTATGGATATTGAACGCGAAAGAGGAATTACAATTAAAGCTCAAAGCGTGACTTTGGATTATAAAGCTAAAGATGGGAATATCTACCAATTAAACTTTATTGATACACCAGGCCATGTAGATTTCTCGTATGAAGTATCAAGGTCATTGGCTGCATGTGAGGGCGCGCTGCTTGTAGTAGACGCTGGCCAGGGTGTGGAGGCTCAATCAGTCGCTAATTGTTATACAGCGATCGCACAAGAACTGGAAGTGATTCCTGTTTTAAACAAAATGGATTTACCTCAAGCAGATCCAGCTCGAGTTATTGATGAAATTGAAAATATTATAGGTATAGACGCAGCAGACGCTGTTCACTGTAGTGCAAAAACTGGTCTAGGAATAGAGGATATACTAGAGCAATTGATTCTCAAGGTGCCTCCACCTAAAGGAGACATAAATGGGCCTCTGCAAGCACTTATTATTGATTCATGGTTTGATCCTTACTTAGGAGTTGTCTCTCTAGTAAGAGTTATTGCTGGAATATTAAAAACAAAAGATAAAATTATCACTAAATCTATAGGGAAATCTCATACCGTTGATACAATTGGTATATTTACACCCAAACGAAAAGAAACAGGAGTCCTTAGGGCAGGTAATGTGGGATTTATAGTCGCTGGTATTAAGGATATTCTTGGAGCACCTGTTGGAGGCACTTTCACTCATTTAAGTACTCCAGAAACAGATTCTTTGCCGGGATTCCAAAAGGTAAAACCGCAAGTTTATGCTGGATTATTTCCTGTAAGCTCAGATGACTTTGAAGATTTCAGAGAAGCTCTGGCAAAGTTGACACTAAACGATGCGTCTCTCTTTTTTGAGCCTGAAAATTCAGATGCATTAGGTTTTGGATTCCGGTGTGGCTTTCTTGGATTGCTTCATATGGAAATCGTTCAAGAACGACTAGAGCGTGAATATAATTTAAATCTAATTACTACGGCTCCAACAGTTGTTTATGAGATTTACAAAACAGATGGAAAAATTATCCATATCTCAAACCCAACTGATCTTCCAGATCCGGCACAAGTGAATGAAATGCGAGAGCCTTTATGTGAAGCTAATATTTTAGTGCCAAAAGAATATGTTGGTAATGTTATTACACTTTGCGTTGAAAAAAGGGGCACCCAAAAAGATTTACAGTTTATAGGCGGACAAGTCTCACTATCATATGATATACCCATGAGCGAAGTGGTAATGGATTTTTTTGACAGACTAAAATCTGTTAGTCGTGGATTTGCATCACTTGACTACACCTTTATAAGATTTGAGTCAGCGCCTTTAGTAAGACTGGACGTTCTAATCAATGGTGATAAGGTTGATGCCTTAGCTTTAATCCTTCATCGTGCCAATTCACAAAGAACAGGACGGCAACTAACAGAAAAAATGAAGGCGCTCATTCCAAGACAAATGTTTGATGTCGCGATTCAAGCAGCTATAGGGGGCCATGTTATTGCAAGAACAACTGTTAAGGCACTACGCAAAAATGTAACTGCAAAATGCTATGGAGGAGATATATCTCGTAAGAAAAAATTACTCCAAAAGCAAAAAGAAGGCAAAAAAAGAATGAAGCGAGTTGGTAACGTTGAAATACCCCAAGAAGCTTTTTTAGCTGTACTGAAAACTGATAGTTGAGATCTTAATGGATATAAATTTCCCACTGGTACTAATAATACTCGTTACTGTAAGTGGTATCTTTTTACTACTAGATAAGCTGCTCGCATCAAAAAAAAATACTGTTAATGCCACATCAAAATTATTTGAATATATTGGCTCTTTTTTTCCTGTTCTTCTTTTTGTATTTATTCTTAGATCTTTTCTTTTTGAACCCTTTCAAATTCCCTCTGGTTCAATGATTCCAACTTTAAAAATTGGTGACTACATACTAGTAAATAAATTTAGTTATGGGTTAAGGTTTCCTGTTTCTAGATTTAAATTTTTAGACATTAATTCCCCAAAAATAGGCGATGTGATGGTTTTCACCCCCCCGCACGATAAAAGATACTTTATTAAAAGAGTGATTGGCTTACCTGGTGATGATATTCATATTAAAAATAATATACTTTATGTGAATGGAGAAGAAATGCAGTATTCATCTCTTTCTGAAAACTTACAAGATTCAGATTTTGTAATAGAAAAAGAGAGTCTTAAGGGAGCAGATCACCTCATACAAAGAAGAAAGATACCCAGCAGACTGGGAAAAAACTATAGAATCAATGTTCCATTAGGGCATTATTTTATGGTTGGAGATAATCGTGATAACAGCAGTGATAGTAGAGTTTGGGGGGCAGTACCTGAGGCTAACATAGTAGGCAAAGCAATTTTAACTTGGATGCATTGGGAGTCATTCAGCGATATTCCAAATTTTTCTAACGCAGGAAAAATACAATGATAATTATTTCAATAAAATGAAAATGCAACAAGAAAAGATCATAAATAGTATTGGGTATAACTTTAACGATATTTATTTATTGCAACTTGCACTCACACATAGAAGTATGGGTTCTAGTAATAATGAACGGTTAGAGTTTCTTGGGGATTCAGCCTTGAATTTTATAATCGGACATGCAATTTATACTCTTCTACCTCTGAGCAAAGAAGGAGAGCTTAGTAGATATAGGGCTGATTTAGTTAAAGGTAAAACTCTTACAGAAATAGCTTATGAGCTACAAATCGCAGAATACTTAATTCTCGGCGAAGGAGAGAAAAAAAGTGGAGGGCGTGACAGGCCTTCTATTCTAGCTAATTCTGTTGAGGCTATAATTGGTGCAATTTACCTAGATGGCGGCATCAATCCATGTAGTGCCTGCGTTCTCAAATGGTTTGATTCTAGGCTTAAAAATCTAACAATGAATGGCCGCAAGGATCCAAAGACCGAGCTTCAAGAGTTAATGCAGGCAAGAAGTGAGGCACTTCCTACTTATACGATAATCACAATATCAGGCGAGCCTCATCAGCAAAATTTCACTATAGAATGCTACGTTAAAGGCTTGGTGAATCCGACAAAAGGGCAAGGAGAAACTAGAAGGGATGCCGAAAAGAAAGCGGCTGAAAAAGCACTAGTGGAGCTTCTTGATGAAAAAAAATAGAGGTAAAAAGTGTGGATATGTAGCAATTATAGGTAGACCTAATGTTGGTAAATCTACCCTACTTAATCATATCTTAGGATCTAAACTTAGTATAACCTCAAGAAAACCACAAACTACAAGACATAACTTATTGGGTATTAAAACTACAGAAGACGCACAAATTATCTTTGTAGACACACCTGGTATGCATTTTAATCAAAAAAAAGCACTAAATCGTTACATGAACCAAGAAGCCGAGAGTGCCCTCAAAGACGTCGATGTTATAGTTTTTGTTGTTGATCGTGACACGTGGAACGAAACAGACAAAATAGTAGCAGAGGAAGTATTTAAGTCGGAAATTCCTGTAATAATCACTATTAATAAATTTGATAAGATATCCCCAAATAATGGACTAATTTCACATATTCAGGCTCTTTCAGACCAATACCCTAATGCAATAATAGTTCCTGTTTCAGCGCTTTATGGGAACCAGCTCGATATACTTGAATCAGAAATTACAAAAATTCTCCCTGTTGGAGAATATTTTTTTCCTGATGAGCAAATTACTGATAAGACTGAAAGATTTCTTGTTGCCGAACTCGTTAGAGAAAAGATTACTCGCCAGCTTGGTGCTGAGCTTCCCTACGAAACTACTATAGAAATAGAAAGCTTCAAGCATGAAAAAAAGATTTGTTATATCAATGCGCTCATACTAGTAGAGAGGGAAGGCCAAAAAATAATCATGATTGGAGATAAAGGAGAGCGCCTAAAAAAAATCGGCCAAGAAGCTCGTCTTGATATGGAAAGACTTCTAGAAAAAAAAGTGATGCTAACTTTGTGGGTTAAAGTTAAAAGAGGGTGGTCAGATGATACTAGAGCGCTTCAAAGTCTTGGATATAAGTCTAAAGATTAATCATATAAATTTGTTTTCATATGCAACCTGAATTGGCATTTGTTTTACATACTCGGCCATACAGAGAGACGAGCTTGCTAGTGGATCTTTTTACTAGATCTTATGGCAGATTTCGTGCAGTTTCTAGGGGTTCCAGGGGAACCAAAGCCAAGACTATAAGACTAAATGCTTATTCCCAAATTCTAATTAGCTGGTCAGGTAAATCTAATCTCAAAACTCTTACACAAGTAGAACTGTCTTCGGCTCCACTTACTCTTAAAGGGGATGGATTGTTCTGTGGGTTTTATCTGAATGAGTTACTAATAAGGCTACTTGCTGAGAACGATCCTCATCAGACAGTCTATGATGATTATGTAAATGTTTTAGATCGATTAGCTAGTGACACCTCGATAGCCTGCAGTCTAAGATCTTTCGAGATTAGTCTTCTTCAAGAACTAGGCTATGGCATAAACCTATTCACTGATGCTGAATCTGACGAAGCTATTGCCCCTGAAAAAGAATACTGGTTTGAACCAAACGTTGGTTTTTTATTAAAACAAAGTCATGACAGTGATAGAAAATTAATTAATTTATTTAAAGGAGAAGATTTAATTTCATTCCGAGAAGGTATTTTTTATTCTGCTCCCTTGTCTGCAAAAAGATTATTGCGTCTAGCGTTAGAGCCTCACATAGGCGAGAAACCTATACTAAGCCGTAATTTATTTAGTAAGATAAAAACATCAAAAAGCATCTAATCTAGTCAGATTATTTTTAGCATTTACTAACAATTGCATGATTGGAGTTCATTAATGATAGTTGGTATCGGTACAGACATTCTAAAAATTTCAAGAATCAAAAGCGCTTATAGTGAATATGGCGACAGATTTGCAAAAAGAATACTTTGTTCATCTGAATTAATAACCTTTAATGATAAGCAACGATCGATAAGCTATCTAGCCAAACGATTTTCAGCAAAGGAATCTGCAAGTAAAGCTTTAGGAACCGGAATTGGTTCGATCTCTTGGCATGACTTTGAGATACAGAACAATGATTCAGGTGCTCCAATTTTAATACTAACTGGGGCAGCTGAAGAAAAAATGAATCAAATGGGGGCGAGTCAGACATTTTTGAGCTTGTCAGATGAGTCTGATCATGTGCTATCTTTTGTTATACTTTCTTAGCACTATAATTTGAGCACAATCAAATAAATTTTTAATTAAAATAACAGTTATATTGAAGATAAAAATAAATTTAGACAAAAAACTATATAATAATTTTTTAAGCGTTTACTGGAGTTAATTTCTTCATGTCTTATCCAACTATTGAATCTTGTGTGGGAAAAACACCGCTTGTAGCACTTCAACGCATCCAAGGGTCCACCTCCAATACTATTTTAGTAAAATTAGAGGGTAATAATCCTGCCGGGTCAATAAAAGATAGGCCTGCGCTCAGTATGATTCAACATGCTGAAACTCGGGGAGATATAAATCCTGGAGATGTTTTAATAGAAGCAACATCTGGTAATACAGGAATAGCTCTTGCTATGGCGGCCGCTATAAAGGGTTACAAAATGGTTCTCATCATGCCTGAAAATAATACTGAAGAAAGAAAGGCGGCTATGCGTGCATATGGTGCAGAACTAATACTAGTATCAAAAGAAGCTAGTATGGAAGGTGCCAGAGATTTAGCAAAAACTATGGAGGCTGAGGGAAAAGGTAAGGTTCTAGATCAATTTGGTAACTCTGATAATCCATTGGCTCATTTCGAAAATACTGGACCAGAAATTTGGGAGCAAAGTGGGGGAAAGATCACACATTTTGTAAGCTCAATGGGTACCACAGGCACAATAATGGGTGTATCTCGTTACCTTAAGTCTAAAAATTCGAATATTCAGATTATAGGATTGCAGCCAGAAGAGGGTGCAAGTATCCCTGGAATTAGACGTTGGCCAAAAAAATATCTGCCCAGCATTTACGACTCATCTCGTGTTGACCAAATAATAGATATGAGCCAAAACGAGGCTGAAGTAACCATGAGAAAGATGGCGACGCAAGAGGGAATATTTTGCGGTGTTTCCTCTGGTGGATCTGTTGCAGCAGCGTTGAGACTCTCAAAAGACTTAGAGTCCTCGATAATAGTTGCAATCGTGTGTGATAGAGGAGATCGCTACCTGTCTACTGGTATTTATGTCTAGTAAAGCCAGATCTCTAGATGATTTGTTGTATCTTATGGATAGGCTTAGGGATCCAATTTCAGGTTGCCCTTGGGACCTAAAGCAATCATTTGAGTCCATTGTTCCATGCACCCTAGAAGAGGTTTACGAAGTAATAGATGCAATAGAAAATAAAAACTTTGATCACCTGAAGGAAGAGTTAGGAGATTTACTTTTTCAGATTGTATTTTATAGTAAAATTGCTGATGAAAAATCTCTATTCAACTTTGATGATATCGTCTCTTCAGTAACACAAAAGTTAATATCCAGACACCCCCATGTTTTTCCGAAGGGTACTCTTAAAAGTAAGGACTCGAGTCCTAAAAGTAACAAAGATAACTCCTATCGAGAAAAAATATGGGAATCACTTAAATCAATTGAACGAAAAAAAAGGGGGCAAAACTCGACTTTATCTGATATACCATCAACATTACCTGCATTAATTCGTGCGCAAAAAATTCAAAAAAGAGCTGCATCTGTAGGTTTTGATTGGAAATCTCCAGATGAGGTCTTTGCTAAAATTAATGAAGAAATTACAGAGTTACATGAAGCAGTTGATATGAATAACAAAAAATGTGTAGAAGAAGAGCTTGGAGATACTATGTTTACAATGGTGAATTTATGTAAACATTTAAATGTTGATGCAGAAACAGCATTAAGAGGAGCATCAAATAAGTTCGAGCAGAGATTCAAAAATATTGAAAGCAGAATACATGATGCCGGAGAATCTATGATAGATTTGGCTCCAGAGAGACTTGAAAGTCTCTGGAGTGAAGTAAAAGATAAAATTAGCTCGGAATAAAACGCTGTTTTCTTGTGATCTATCAAGTTTATGTGTAATGTTTGCGTCCCTATTTTATTGTATTACTTAATAGCTTAGTTTGTTTTTTCCTTCTATAAATGGAGATGTTAGATGAGAATTATTCTTTTAGGGCCACCAGGTGCTGGAAAAGGCACGCAAGCAGCATATATAACAAAAAAATTTTCTATACCCCAAATTTCTACAGGTGATATGTTAAGAGCGGCAGTAAAAGCCGAATCAGAGCTAGGGCTAAAAGCTAAAGGTATCATGACCTCGGGTGGTTTAGTTTCTGACGACTTAATTATTGCTTTAGTTAAAGAACGGATTCAACAAAAAGACTGTGTTAATGGCTTTTTATTTGATGGTTTTCCGAGGACTATACCCCAGGCAGAAGCGTTAGTAACTGAGGGAATCGAAATAGACAAAATAATAGAAATTCACGTCGCAGATGAAGAAATTATTACTCGCTTAAGCGGTAGAAGGGTTCATGAAGATTCTGGTCGTGTTTATCATGTTAAGCACAATCCTCCCGCTAAAGATGGGTTAGATGATGTCACTGGAGAAGCGTTGATACAGCGTGAAGATGATAAGGAGTCAACGGTACGCAATCGTCTTGAAGTCTATCATGATCAGACTATGCCTTTGGTAGGATTTTATCAAAACTTGTCATCAGGGCAGTCGAACAATACGCTAACCTATAATCGTATTGATGGCGTCGGCCCGCTTAACGAAGTGCAAGAAAGACTTGAAGCAGCATTAGCTTGATATTAACCTAGCAAGCAATGCAAAATGGGCTCATTGAGCCCATTTTTTTATTCTTCTAAGGAAATTTATACTTGTTATGAAAAAAACTGCTGTTATTTTAGTAAATCTTGGTACGCCTGAGACACCTAGTCCTAAAGGAATTTCTGATTTTTTAAAGCTCTTCCTATCTGACTGTCGTGTCGTTGAGATTCCTAGATTAATCTGGTGGCCAATCTTAAGGTTGATTGTAATCCCTTTGCGCGCAAAGAAAGTAGCCAAAGCGTACCAAGAAATTTGGTGGGAAGGCTGCAAAACTGAATGTGATGAAGATTGTAGAAGTAAATGTAAAGGCTCACCTATAAGAGTTATAACTGCTCGACAAGTCATAGCATTGCAAGAAGAACTCTCAGTGAATTTGGGTACCAAGGCTCCTTTAGTTGTTAGCGCAGTAACATATGGAGAGCCTTCTATTAGTAACATCATAAGTGATCTAAAAACAAAAGAAATAGAACACTTTGTTATATTACCTATGTACCCTCAGTACTCAGGTTCAACAACTGGCGCTATATATGATCAAATATCCACCATGAATCACAAGTCTAGAAATGTATCTGATGTCACTATTATAAAGTCATACTCAACTCATACTGGGTACATTGACTCCTTAGAAAAAAGTATTAAGTCCCATTGGAAAAAACACGGGAAAAAAGAAAAGCTACTCATGTCTTTTCATGGAATACCTCAAGAGTATTCTGACAAAGGAGACCCATATGGGGAACATTGCAAATCTACTGCAAACGCACTAGCAAGCAGGTTAAGTCTAAAGGAATCCGATTGGTCTATGGGATTTCAGTCAAGATTTGGTCCAAAAAAATGGCTACAACCATATATTGATGATCAACTCCTTGATTGTATAAAAGATGGAGTCAAATCTGTTGATATTATCAGCCCTGCCTTCACTGCAGACTGTCTAGAAACTCTCGAGGAGTTAAATATAGGTTATAGAGAATTATTTATAGAGGCCGGTGGAAAAGACTACAGCTATATACCTTGTGTTAATGATTCATCATTATTTATATCTGCTCTAGCAGACATAATTAACCAAAGACTTCACTAGCACAGTGAACATTCTAGCGATTGATACAACTACAACAGCATGCTCGGCCGCACTCCATACAGGCAGAGATCTAATTGCAAAATGTAAAATAATAGAAAGAAGCCACACTAAACTAATATTACCAATGATCGATGAGGTGCTTAGCGACGGTGGCTTAACGTTATCTCAAATAACTTGTATTGCTTTCACCGCTGGACCAGGCTCATTCACTGGTATACGTATTGGATTTGGGGTTGTCCAAGGTTTAGCTTTTGGAGCAGATATACCAGTTTTGCCTGTATCTAGCTTAGAAACTCTAGCCTATACAGCTATTAGAAAACTTCAAATAAAAAACAATACTTACATAGTTCCAATGCTAGATGCTCGAATGAGTGAAATATATTGGGCCCAATTTAGTTACGATTCTGGTATTTTAATACGCGCTAATCCTGACTGTGTTTCTGCTCCAGAAACTCTTAAAAACGAGATAACAAATCGAAGTATTATGATCGGTGATGGACTTAATTATAACGAACGAATATCTAAAGAATTTACAGATGCTGAACATATCAATTTATACCCCGAAGCACAGGATGTCTTCAATATAGCGCAGCCTTTAATTAGAGAAAATGCAGTGATCGACATACGAAACGCTAACCCAATATATTTAAGAAATCAGATTAT
>CAZSMR010000023.1:18251-18936 GCA_964608185.1 uncultured Porticoccus sp.
AATTAGAAGAGGGGAGGACGTTAACTCAGTGGAACTACTAAATCTCATATTACTAGCTGCAATACAGGGATTAACTGAGTTTCTACCTGTATCTAGCTCAGCACATCTAATTTTACCGTCGATTTTACTAGGATGGAAAGATCAAGGATTGGCTTTTGATGTATCTGTCCATTTAGGCTCACTAGCAGCTGTAATTATTTATTTTTATAGTGATTTAAAACACCTGACCATTAACTGGCTACATAGCCTTAAAGATGGAGAGAGTTCACCAGAGAGTAGACTAGCTTGGTGTATAATTTTGTCCACAATTCCTGCTAGTTTAGTTGGGCTAGCTCTTGGCAGCTTAATTGAATTGCATCTAAGAACGATCCTTGTAATTGCAATTACTACTATTATTTTTGGTTTAGCCCTAGGGTACGCGGACTACAAAAACATTGGATCAAAAGATATATATAAATTTACCTGGAAATCTGCATTATTTGTAGGATTCGCACAAGTGCTTGCTCTGATTCCTGGCACATCTAGATCAGGTATAACTATTACAGCCGCACTTTTGCTGGGGTTTGAAAGAACTGCTGCAGCTAAATTTTCTTTTTTTATTGCTATCCCAATAATTTTTTTAAGTGGAGCCTATAAAGGAGTTCAACTTTCCATGGAATTAGCTGTTAATTGGCTAGAACTATCT
>CAZSMR010000024.1:0-18272 GCA_964608185.1 uncultured Porticoccus sp.
TCCACTCCCGCACCTTGCCCAAAAACAGCCCTCTCAAATCTAGCAAAGTGCTTGTAGCGAGGCGTATATCGGTACCACCAAGGACGGAGATTCCTTGACTTATGCTCATAACAAGGATCACCACAATAATAAATATCTAAATCTGGAATTTTGTTAAAACCTACCATCAAGTCTATAGATTCGTATTTAAGGTTTTTATTAAGCCATCTAGAAAATTTTTTATACTTGTTTACGCTACTGATAGAATTAACATGGACAATCACGATATCTAAAAAGTCTGGTCTTTCGCCCTCCCAAATCATAGTATAAACAGTAATTTCATGGCCTCTGTTTGTGCACTCTTTAGCAATTTTTAGAAAATTTCTTTGCATTCCCCCAAAAGGAAAGTACTTGTACAAACAAAATGCCAATTTCACTTGTTTGACTCCTTTTTTGTGGGTAAGGAGCAAGGCTTTCCAGAAAGTATGGTGTTGTTCATTAATCTTATAAATTCATCAAAAACTCGGTTAGCTGTAAGCCCTTCAAAACCTCTGCATGATTTATCAGATTTTAAAGAAAATGGACATTTTTTTGTCATACATAAGCATGGAAAATCTGATAGAAGATTTTTCTGATTAGGGCCATATAATCCTGTAAAACTTGGGTCTGTCGGCCCAAAAATGCCTAAAGTAGGAGTATTTAAAGCGGAAGAAAGATGTCCTAACCCTGTATCTACAGATACACAGCCTTGTGATTCTGCCAAGAACGACGCTATTTCTGTAAGGGTCATTTTAGGTAGAACCTTTGCCCCAGAACTTTTAGAGATTCTTAATGCGCGAGCTCTGTCATACTCATTAGCCCATGGCAAAAAAACTTTATAATTAGCTTTAGTAAGCAAGCCGCTAAGTTTGATCCAGGATTCTTCTGGCCAGTGCTTTGATGCCCAAGTAGTGCCGTGAATTAAAACAACAGCTCCTGTGCTCGTTGATCCAAAGGAAAGATTATATTTTCCATTACTAGGTTGTAATGAGTATCCTAGTGATTTTGAAAACAAGATTCTTGTTCGCTCAACAGCATGAAGCTGCTTAGATACACTGATTTGGTGATCATAAAAATTTGATGCTAACGGCTCTCTAGCTGAAAACTTGTCAAAACCATACCTAGGACCATCGGCGAAGCTTCCTAACCAGGCACTTTTTAGTAAACCTTGAGCATCGATTATCACGTCGTATCGATGAAAACCGATTCTTTTTTTAAACTCCGACCACTCTTTTGAGAACCAAAATCTAAAGATGTTCTTACGCCATTTTCTTAATACAACTGGGATTATTTGATCAACATCTGAGTTCCAGTTAGGTATTTCAGAAAAATTTTCCTCAACGATCCAATCAAATTTAATATCTGGAATCGCATAGACAGCGTCGTTTATAGCGGGAAGGGTGTGAATAACATCGCCTAAAGATGAAGTCTTTACTATTAATACCCTTGTCATCAATTCACCACCAATCGTGATAATTCAGAAATTACTTTAGCTGGAGATAGTTCATTAAGGCATTTCATATTATTAAAAGGACACTCTCTCTGGAAACAAGGACCGCATTCTACGGGGATCGATAGCATAGCCGCCTTGTCGCTTAACGGTGGAGTAAAGTCTGGTGAGGTTGAGCCATATAAAACTACTAAAGGTCGACCTAAAGCTGCAGATATATGCATCAACCCTGAATCGTTACTAACAACAGCATCGGCAATAGACAGGAGATCAATCGCATCACCTAATTTTGTTACGCCAGCTAAATTATAGCTATAATTACGGTCGTTAAGAGACAAAAGATTAACAATCTTTTGTCCAACTTTTTTGTCTCTCTCCGAGCCAAGAAGCCAAATCTGCCAGCCATCAGATATTTTTTTTGCCGCTACTTCGGCATAGTGTTTTTCAGGCCACTGCTTGGCAGGTCCAAATTCTGCACCTGGACATAACACTAGAACCTTTCGATCACTGTGAAGGCCTAGCTGGCCAGTAAGTTTACTCGCTTTTTCTTTATCGCGCCTTAAGACTGGAGATGGAACAGGTGTTGGTAGAATAGCTCCTTTCGGTAAAGCGAGTGCTCCAAAACGCTCTACCATTAGGGGGTAGCGCTCTTTATCTAAATTGCGAATATCATTAAGCAATCCATAACGCATTTCTCCCTTCCAGCCAGTCCTAAGTCGAATTTTTGCAAACCAAGGAATGAGTGCTGATTTGATCGAATTTGGTAGAATAATTGCCTGAGAATAGCGTTCTGTTCGTAATTCAATTCCAATTTTTCGTCGAAGAGCCCACTTAATGCTTCCATGACCAATAGGCATATCGATGGATTTCCGCACCTCAGGCATTCGATCCAATATTGGTCGACTCCAGCTCGGAGCTAGGACATCTATCAGTGAATTTGGGCTCTGTTGTTTAAGCAACATAAAGAGCGACTGAGCCATCACCATATCGCCCACCCATGAAGGCCCAATAATGAGTATCTTGTTTGCTATTGCTTGCTTTTGAGATGCCATATTCTATTAACTATTATTGGCTCTACAAGAAGTTTCAGAGTTCACTCGCCTACGGGTGAAAGCCAGTCCATATATTCAGGTATTCTACCTCGGACTAAATCAAAATATTGTGCCTGCATTATTGTAGTAAAAGGGCCCCGGTGACCAATCCCTAAAACTCTGCCATCAAGTTCACTTATAGGCATTATTTCAGCAGCTGTTCCCGTAAAAAAAGCTTCATCTGCAACATAAACTTCATCCCGAGTAATGCGTTTTTCAATAATTTTGTAGCCAGCTTTTTTGGCTAGCTGTATTACAGTTCTGCGCGTTATGCCGTCAAGACAAGCGCTGAGTTCCGGGGTATAAACGATGCCATCTCTAACTAAGAAAAAGTTTTCCCCGCTTCCTTCAGCAATAAAACCATCGACATCAAGCATTAAAGCTTCTTCACAACCACACTCTAAAGCCTCTCTTAATGCCAGCATAGAGTTAATATAATTACCATTAGCCTTTGCTTTAGTCATAGTAATATTTGGATGATGTCTTGTGTATGACGATGTGCGTACCTTGATTCCTTTTTCTAGGGCCTCAGGTGACATATATGATGGCCACTCCCAAGCTGCAACTATTACGTGAACTTTTAGCCCCTCTGCACGTAAACCCATTCCCTCAGAACCAAGAAACACCATAGGACGTAAATATCCCTCATTCAGGCCGTTCTTACCAACTACTAGTTTTTGTGCTTCATTAAGCTGCTCTTTACTAAATGGTATCTCAATATTCAAAATTTTTGCTGAACGAAAAAGTCGATCTGTATGATCATGTAGTCGAAAAATTGCGGCGCCTTTATGATCAGCCTCATAGGCTCTGACGCCCTCAAAAACTCCTAAACCATAGTGAAGCGTATGGGTCAGAACATGTACTTTCGCATCACGCCAAGGAACCATTTCACCATCAAACCAAATCCAGCCATCTCTATCGGCAAAGGACATCTCATACTCCTAAATAAAATACATTTAAAATCGAATATTCTTACTATACACCTAAAGATGCAATTATAGCCCCCATCAATAGGCATAAGAAAGGGTGTGATCATATGTAAAAAATTTATTTTTTATCGTTATTGGCAACCGGTACATCTAAAAAAATAACCTACGATACTAAAAAGTTGAGTCATGTCCCCTAAATTTTCATAGGTGCTGTTGTTTGAGGCTTACGTTACTTATAATACTGCTAAATTAATTTCTACTTTTCAAGCTTTCAAATAAGTATTTAGGTAAGCGTTCAAAAAAAATATTAAGAGTCGATAAATTTGGTGAATAAAAAAATTACTATAACAGAGTATGTGAAATTCCTACGGAACACATCTCCCTATATCAATGCTCACAGAGGTAAAACTTTTCTGCTTGCTTTTGGTGGGGAAGCAATAAGTCATAAGAATTTTTCAAATATTATTCTTGATATAACACTTTTGCATAGCTTAGGAATAAAGCTTGTTCTTGTACATGGAATAAAGCGCCAACTAAATGATCGCCTTAGACTATTAGGTGTCGATGAAATACCCGATGAAGATCTCTCTATAACTGACTCTTTCGCAATGTCTTGTATAAAAGATGCGATTGGAAATGTTAGAACTAACATTGAGGCGATGCTCTCTACTGGTTCTATAAGTTCGTCAATGCACAGCTCGAAAATACAAGTTGTGGGTGGTAATTTTATTACAGCGAAGCCAATTGGTGTTAGGGCAGGCATTGACTATCAACATACAGGAGAAATACGCAAAATAGATTCAAAAAGTATACAGAAACAACTTGATGATAATGCCATCGTACTTCTCTCACCGATAGGTTATTCGCCGACAGGAGAAACTTTTAACTTAAGCTATCAGGATTTGGCTGTTCAAACTGCTATTAATGTAAATGCAGAAAAATTAATTATATTTTGTCAAAACGAAGGTATCTCAAATCCAGCTGGGGAATTACTTAAAACATTATCTCTCAAGGAGACACAAGAGTACCTGAACATGAAAAGTCAGGACTTCGAACAACATCAGGCCCTTAAAGCATGCCACCAAGCATGTAAAAATAATGTAGATCGAAGTCATATCGTTAGCTACACGTCTAATGGTGCTCTTTTAGAAGAACTATTTACAAGAGATGGGACCGGTACGCTAATTCTGAAAAATAGAGATGACGTAATTCGACAAGCTTCTATTGAAGACATTGGGGGGCTTATAGAGTTAATTTCCCCTCAGGAAAAAAAAGGTGTCTTAGTAAAACGCTCTCGGGAATTATTAGAATTAGAGATTTCAAGGTTTTTTATAGTAGAGCATCGCGAAGGTTCTATTATCAGCTGCTGCGCGCTTTATCCTCTTGATGACGGGTGTTCAGCCGAAGTAGCATGTGTTGTCACACATTCTGAATTCACGAATCAAGGCCATGCCGGACGTCTTCTTGAAGTAGTAGAAAAAAAAGCTTCTCAATTGAAGATAAGTCAATTATTTGCACTGACTGTTCAAGCTAGCCATTGGTTCATCGAAAAGGGGTTTGAAAACTCCTCTATTGAAGATCTACCTATAAAACGTCAATCTCTTTACAATTTTCAAAGAAATTCTAAGGTTTTCTGCAAGAAATTCTGAAGCCATCTGATGTCTTAGACTTTACCTTCACCATAAATATCGAATTATTTAGCAGCGCATACTACGTTAGTCTCGATCTTTGGTAAATACACTGATGCCTGCATATGACTCTTAAATCTTTTCTAGAATTTGAAAAAAGTAAGGTATTTTTGTTTGATGCTGAGGCTCTTTACGACCAACTTCTTTCCAGTTTTTTTCGTCAAAAATAGGGAAAAAGGTATCCCCCTTAAATGAATCCTGTATTCGCGTAATATACAATCTCTCCGCATGTTTAATAGCACTATTGTAGATTTCAGACCCCCCTATAATCATAATTTCTGGTGTAAAGTTTTCTGCTGAAGAGGCTATATTCTTCGCTTGTTTTAAAGATGAAGCAACTTCAACTCCACCAAAAGACCAGTTGGCATTGCGTGTAATAACAATATTTAGCCGTCCAGGTAACGGCCTACCGATAGATTCAAAAGTTTTTCTTCCCATCACAATAGGTTTCCCGATAGTGACAGATTTAAAATACTTTAAATCCTCGGGCAATTGCCAAGGGAGCTGATTATTTATACCTATAACTCGGTTTTGAGCCATAGCTACAATTAATGAAAGTTTGATTTTTTTTATCATTATACAGCCACCGATGCTGGTATCGCAGGATGAGGTTCATAGTTTAGTATCCTAAAATCTTCATATTTAAAGTCAAAAAGATTTTTTACCGTTGGATTAATCTGCATATTTGGTAGAGACTGCGGTTTTCGGCTAAGCTGTTCTTCTACTTGATCGAGATGGTTAACGTATAAATGTGCGTCTCCAAAAGTGTGAACAAAATCACCCAGCTTCAATCCTGTAGCTTGAGCGATCATCATTGTTAATAAGGCATAGGACGCGATATTAAAGGGCACACCTAAGAAGACATCGGCACTTCTCTGATAAAGCTGACAAGAAAGACGCCCCTCTGCTACATAAAATTGAAATAAAGTATGGCAAGGAGGTAATCCAGATTTTGCCATCACTGGAATATCTTTTGGGTTCCAGGCTGAAACAATTAATCGCCTAGAATCAGGTGCCCCCTTGATATCTTTGACTAGCCCATCAAGCTGATCAACTCCCTCGAAATTTCTCCATTGACGCCCATAAACAGGGCCCAAATCTCCATACTGGTCAGCAAACTTTTCATCTTCTTTAATGAGCTCCACAAAATCTGTCATTCTCTCTCGCCATGCTTTTGAGTACATAGTGAACTTTTTATCTTGTTCTGTATCTCTGAGCCAGCTTTGAAACGGCCAATCATTCCAAATGTTTACTCCATTTGAAACTAAATATTTGATGTTGGTATCACCCTGAATAAACCAAAGGAGCTCATGAATAATTGATTTTAAGTGTACTTTTTTAGTCGTTACAAGAGGAAAACCATCATCAAGATCAAAACGCATCTGGTATCCAAAAGTACTAAGTGTTCCAGTTCCAGTTCTATCGTCTTTTCGAATACCGTTATTTTTTATATGTTGCATTAAATCAAGATATTGCTTCATTGTAGTTCTGGCTTCCTTTATTTAGCGATTTTTGCGCTTGGTTGACTCTAAATTACTCCATAAAATAAGTGTAATACCAATAAGTATCATTGGCAGACTAAGCAACTGGCCTCTTGTTATCCATCCAAATAAATCAAAGCCAATAGCAACGTCTGGTGCTCGATATAGCTCAACAGTAAATCTAAAGCTACCATAGAGTGCCAAAAATAAGCCACTAATAACACCCATTAATCGTGGTTTTTTAGAAACTATAATTAATACGATATAAAGTAAAACGCCCTCTAAAAGAAACTCATATAATTGGGATGGGTGTCTTGGCAATTGCTGCGGGTCGTTTGGGAATAGCATTCCTACCCATGAGTTTGTTGGCCTACCCCAAAGTTCTTGTCCCATAAAATTTCCTATGCGGCCCAACCCAAGCCCTATTGGCACTAAGGGGGCCACAAAGTCGCCTAAGGCTAGAAATGGCTTATCTATTTTTCTGCTGTAGCCCCAAATAACTAATAGAACTCCGAGTAAACCGCCATGGAAAGACATACCTCCTTCCCAAATACGAAATAATAAAAGTGGATCCAAAAGCCATTGTTCGAAACTATAAAATACTATGTAGCCAAAACGTCCGCCAAGTATTACACCAAAAGCACTATATATAATTAAATCTTCTATTTGATTCTTGGATATAGGCGACCCACTTGATTTACTTCGAAATAGTGCGATTCTCCAAGCAACAAAAAATCCCAATAGGTACATAATTCCATACCAGTGTATTTTTAGTGGTCCAAGAGAAAATATAATAGGATCAATTTCTGGGTAAATTAACATGCAATAACTTTAGCTAAAAATGGTTTTTGTTTTAACACTAATTTTACATAAACCTAATCAAATAGAAAAATATACCAACTGTATGTCTTAATTTTTAAGCCATTTTAGCAAACAATCAATAAGAGTGTTTGCGCCTAAAAAGACCGGACATTTCAGACTTACTGAGTGCAGTTTCCATGTGATTTCTAACAGATTCGGAATCTGGCATTAATATAACATCTTTAAGTAGTTGCTTCGCATAGGCCGAACTAATCTGACGCAACATCGCTTTAACTTTTAATAAGCTTGTCGCACTCATAGATAGAACAGGGAAGCCAATTGCCATCAATAAAACTGCGCCGATAGGATCGCCTGCCATTTCACCGCAAACGCTTATAGGTGTTTGCTCTTCTTTTGCTCCATCAACAATAGTTTTTAAAGCTCGTAATACGCTAGGATGGTAAACATCATAGAGGTCTGCGACTCTTGAGTTGTTTCGATCAACTGCTAAGAGATACTGAGTTAGATCATTCGTACCTACAGATAGAAAATCAACCTTACGAGCAAACTCTTTTATTTGATAAACTGCAGCTGGAACTTCTATCATTGCTCCCACCCATGGTCTTTGTAAATCATACCCTTCTTCTTTCGTGAGCTCATGATATGCTTGATCAATTAATTCTATAGAGCTTTCTAGTTCTGACAAACTGGATATCATAGGTAATAATATACTAAGATTGTTTAGGCCTTCACTTGCCTTCAGCATTGCTCTGAGTTGTACCAAAAAAATTTCTGGGTGATCAAGGCATACCCGAATGCCCCGCCAACCCAAAAATGGATTATCTTCCTCGATAGGGAAATAAGGCAAATCCTTATCGCCACCAACATCTAGAGTTCTCATGGTCACAGGCCGAGGGAAAAACATTTCTAGCTGTTCTCTATAAAATATACGCTGTTCTTCTTCGGATGGAAAACGATCCAACATCAAAAACGGGATCTCGCTTCTATATAGTCCTACGCCCTCTGCTCCACGATCAAGCGACAACATAGAGTCAATACGCAAGCCAGTATTTACCCAAAGAGAAATTTTATGCCCATCAAGGGTTTCACATGGCTCATCTGAGATTTTTTCAAGATTAGCTGCTAATAGCTTCTCTTCAAGAGCTTGTTTATTGTAGGTTGTTTGTAATTCAACGCCTGGACATACAATAACTTGTCCGTTATGGCCGTCGACTATAACTTCTTTGCCGTCGAGGTTATTCCAAGGAAGGTTGACTACACCCATGACAGTTGGTATTCCTATAGCTCGGCCTAGAATTGCAAGATGGGAATTACGAGATCCTTTAACAGAAGCGATAGCAACAATTTTTTCTATGGGGACACTAGCAAAGGAGGCAGCTGATAAATCTTCGCCCACGAGAATTATGTTATCAGGAAATGTTATTCGCTCTGGTGCCGCAGTTTGAAGATAGGCAAGTACTCTCTGTCCTAAATCCTCCAGATCAGAGGCTCTTTCACGCAAGTATGAATCTGTCATACTCTTAAACATGTTAATATGGCTTAAAATTACTTGTGCCCAAGCACTTTGAGCACTAAGTTCATGCTCATTAATAAGCACGATAACTTCTCCGCCCAGAGCCTGATCGTCCAGCATACAAACATAGGCATCAAAAAGTGCACGCTCTTGATCACTTAATATTCCTACCATACTTTTATCTAAAGCTCGCATATCACTTTTAACTAGGCTCATCGCTTTTCGAAATTGAGTTAGCTCAATATTGATATCCGCTGCTTTTTTTATAGGGATAGACTCTAAAGTATTATGGGCATTCATTACTAAAGCATTACCAACAGCAATTCCTGGAGCACTTGCTACACCAGAATAGATTCTTTCATTAGTGGTCTTGGCTTTAGGGTGCAGTGAGCGGTTTAGCTCACCAATGGCGTCGGCATGCGCAATAACACCAGATAATTGAGCAGCAACTGTTACAAGAAACGACTCCTCGCTTTCATCATACCTCCGAGGTTCTTTATCTTGTACAACTAAAACACCAAGCGTCTTGCGTTGATGGATAATTGGCGAGCCTAAAAAAGAATGGAATAACTGTTCGTTCGTATTAGGGTGAAAGGAAAACCTAGGATGCGCAGAAGCTTCCTCAAGATTTATTGGTTCTGCTCGAGAGGCTACCAAACCAACGAGGCCCTCGTCAGCAGGCATGTTAACTTTACCTATAGCCTCTTTATTAAGACCATCAGTTCCCATAAGAACATAGCTATTATTATCAGGGTCGTGAAGATATACAGAACAGACGTCTGTATCCATAGTTTTTTTAACCTGATGGACGATTACACTAAGAACTTCACTGAAATTTTTGGCAGCATTTGCTTCCTGTACAATCTTGCGAAGTGATTCGAGCATAGACATACTATTCAACTGATCCTAAGCTATATTCAGCATTTCTCTCAAGACTACATTGAAGTAAAGAAAATTCTCTTAGAGCCCTAAGATATACATTTCTTTTAAATTCAATAACCTGATTTAGAGGATACCAATAACTTACCCAAGCCCAGTTATCAAACTCAGGCTGTAGACTTCGGTTGAAGCATATTTTCTTTTCATCGCCTAAAAGTTTAAGGAAGAACCATTTTTGTTTCTGACCGACAAAGTGCTGGTTTGAATTTTTCCGTTGCATGTTTTCAGGTAAACGATACCTAATCCACCCCTTAGTGCAATCAAGAATTTCAACATCTTGAGCTTCAAGTCCCACTTCTTCAAAAAGCTCGCGATAAAGTGCGGCTTCCAGTGGTTCACCGTTATCAATACCCCCTTGGGGAAACTGCCAGGCATTTTGCTTAATTCTCTTAGCCCAAAGCAACCTACCTATGCCGTCGGAAACGATGATTCCAACATTTGAACGAAACCCGTCTTTATCAATCACAGTATATTCTCAACCAGACATTTATTGGACCTATGGTCCTGAAAATATCCAGTACATTTAATTGTTTAAAAACTCACTCTAACATGCAACTTACATTAAGTATCCTATTGAGGACAAGTCTATCTGCCGTTAAGCTAGGGTGTTTAAATTAATCAATTGGACCCTATAAAATGCCTCTAGCCATGTTTGACTTGGATAACACCCTTATTGCCGGTGACAGCGACTATAGTTGGGGAGAGTTTTTAACGACGAAAAAACTCGTAGACCCAGTACACTTTAAGAGAAAAAATGATCAATTTTATAGCGACTACGAAAAAGGAAATTTAGATATCTTAGCCTACTTAGAATTTTCATTAGCTCCGTTAGTAAACTTAACTCGATCTGATCTCGACGGTTTGCATAAAGAGTTCATGGAGAATGTCATACATCCAATGTGGCTTCCGAAGGCAGAAGAACTCATAAAAAAGCATATCTATCAGCAAGATACAATGGTTATGATAACCTCAACAAACCGTTTTGTGGTCGAGCCCATATGTAAAAAATTAGGCATCAAGCATCTGATCGCCACTGAACTTGAAGAGAGCAATAAAAAATTTACTGGAAAGGTGTCTGGAATACCTAGCTTCGGGGAAGGAAAAGTATCTCGTTTAGTCGATTGGCTGGATACATCTGATTTTAGTTTAGAAAACAGTACTTTTTATAGCGACTCCATCAATGATCTGCCGCTGTTGCAGCTAGTTGACTTTCCTGTGGCAGTAGACCCTTGTCCTAAATTGAGAGAAGTTGCTATAAGCCTTGGGTGGGAAATTATCAGTCTACGAAATTGAGTTTAAAAAAAACGGTCTGTTAAGGTGTTAGCAACTAAGGGTAACTTTTCATCATGACTAAAAACTTCGCTCGTAAAAAAACAAAACAAGACACCTGTTTTAGCCTAATGATAAAAAACTCTAAGGATCATAGTTGCTCTCGACTTATTATTGCTGACGAGAACTTAAGAAAATCTGACTTTGAACATCTTCCTTCTGGAAAAATAGTACTCATAACAAACCGCTTTGATATTTATGAGCAAGCAAAAGTTATAGGGCTTGACGTTTTTTTTAATGATTTCGATTTTTCAGTTTTTCCTAACAATACATTCCTGCAAGTTCTTTTTAGGGTATCAAAAGAGAAGGCTTTAACACACCATATTATCAAAAGTACATATAGAGTACTTTTTAGCAATGGCGAGCTAGTGTTGGGAGGAAGTAAAGGCGATGGCATTAAAACGTATGCTGAAAAAGCATCTGAATATTTTGGTACACCAGTTAAAACAAAAAAAAATGGCTCTGTTTATGTAGCGGTTGCCACTCGATCTAACCTAAAACGAGATATAGCATCAAGAAAAGAAATTGACGATCAAAACTACTCAGTTTTAAGGGAATGTGTTCCCTTTCAGAATGATAACTTAGTCAGTAAACCAGGTTTATTCGGGTGGGGGAAAATAGACGAAGGTAGTAAATTTTTGAGTGATTATATTCCTGATTTTTTAACTTTATTTGACAGGGAACCAAAAGATATTTTAGATCTCGGTTGTGGATATGGATATCTTTCTATACGAGCCAGTCAACTAACTGGTGCACCTATTGTTGCTACTGATAATAATGCTGCAGCAATATTAGCCTGTTCAAAGAATTTTATAAGACTCAATATTAATGGGGCAGTTATAGCAGACGATTGTGGCAAAAATATCAAGCAACTATTTGACGCAGTAATATGCAACCCCCCTTTTCATAAAGGTTTTGGGGCTGATGCCGAGCTTACTCAGAAATTTGTCTTGAGCAGTTTTAACCACTTAAGAAAAGGAGGAATGGCGCTATTGGTAGTTAATTCCTTTATTCCGTTAGAAAAATATACCGAAAAGAAGTTTCATGCAAAACTTATAGCCAAAAATAAAAGCTTTAAGTTGATACTATTACAAAAATAATAGTGCCGAACAGTAAGCTAAGCTTTTACTATTAATCTTTAGAGGTCATAATAAATTTTCAGTTCATCAGAAATTCTAAAATATGTCTAAGTACAATGTTTATGGTGTCGGCGCAGCACTTCTGGACACTGAAGTGCAAACGTCAGATGCAGACCTAAAAAAATTAAAAATGGGTAAAGGTTTAATGGCTCTTGCAGACGAAGCCCGTCAACAGGAGATCACACACTACCTAAAAGAACGATTGGCCACCTCAAAACGTGAAAGTGGTGGTTCAGCCGCTAATACTACAATTGCTGTTAGTGCTTTTGGGGGGGAAACCTTTTATTCATGTAAAGTAGCTTCTGATGATAACGGAAAATTCTACCTAAACGATCTCAAAAACGCTGGGGTTGATTTTAGTACTAGTAATATCTCAAAAGAGGGTGTAACTGGCAAATGTTTAGTACTAATTACTCCAGATGCCGAGCGCTCAATGAGCACACACTTAGGTGTAAGTGAAAAATTATCCTCTAAGGATCTTAGTCCAGAAGCAATCAGCCAATCTGATTACCTCTACATTGAAGGTTACCTTGTATCATCAAGTTCTGGACGTCAAGCAGCTATTGAAGCGCGTAAAATTGCTGAAACAAATGGGGTAAAAGTTGCACTTACTTTATCAGACCCAGCGATGGTGTCTTTCTTCAAAAGCGGTTTACAGGAAATGATCGGAAATAAAATCGATCTTCTATTTTGCAACCAAGCCGAGGCGCTAAGTTGGACCGATAGCTCTGATCTAAATATGTCTCTAGAGTTACTTAAACGATCTGCTGTAAGTTATGTTGTAACCATGGGGGATAATGGTGCAATAGTTTATGATGGAGAAAATCAACATATCATAGAGGCTCATAGCACAACAGCTATTAATACAAATGGTGCTGGAGATATATTCGCAGGTGCCTTTTTGTATGCTATTACGCATGGATACAATTACAAAATTGCGGGAAATTTTGCAGCACTAGCTGCTTCATACGTAGTTAGTCAGCAGGGGCCGAGATTACACTTAGAGCAATACCTAGAATTATCGTCTCTATTATCAAAATTACCCTGCTAATTTTTTTATTTAATCGTGATTTTTATGATGGCTCATATTTTTTACGTTCGCATTAAAAACTACATCTGGACATTTATCAAACAGAAGGGTTATTTGATGTAACTGGTTTTCAATCAAGTCATGCTTCAGCCCAAACAACATTAAATGATAACCTCCTGGCTGCAAAGAAATAGTTTTTCCAGCTGCTATATCTATGCCTTTAACAGGCCGCATGGACATCATCCCGTCTTTATGAAAATGGCCATGTATTTGAATTTTATCAGCAATAGCAGAGGATGCCCCTAAAAGTCTACATGTGTTTTTGGTTATATTTTTTAGGCTGACAAATGCAGCTGTTAAAATTTGACCTGGTGGCATTTGTCGAATATATCCACCATCGACAGAAATTCCGACAGATGGCTCCTGGATTGCTACTGCATTCGGTCCAGCTAAAAGTAGTGATATTAAGACCAACAAGTATTTTGACGTTGATTGTTTAATCATTTTTTAGGTGCCTTGAAAGTATAAAATGTTTTATATATTTTTACTGAATTATAAACTAATGCTCTAACGTACTGATACAAACTATTACTTTTATGAGCCAATCTCTTATTGGTTTAATTAAAAAACAATTCGCAAGCTTTGCCTTAAGGTATATGCTTATTATTGAATATTAACTAAGTCGACTTTAATGAGTGGCATGATGCTAAAAAAAATCTCATATTTTTATATTCTCAACATACTATTTTCAGTTAGTGTTCTTCTTTTTATGTCTAATACATCCGCTAAAACAACAAAGAATGTAAATATCGGCAATTCAGTAGCTTTTAGTGCTACAAAGTTTTTGTCCGTCGAAGAAGCATATAAACTTAACGTAGCTGTAAAGGATAACTTACTTATTCTAGATTGGACTATAGCTCCTGGATATTATCTCTACAGGGACCGGTTTAATTTTCTAGATGAGAAAAGTGAACAATTAACCGTTAAGCCCATCTTTTCAACTGGGCAATTGATTCACGATGAATACTATAATAAAAACTTAGAGGTCTACTATGGTCATACGAGTTTTTCAATTCCTCTTCGCGAACTTAATCAGAACATAATTATTGAGTCACAGGGTTGCGCTGATGCAGGGCTTTGCTATCCAATTAGGCGTCAAGCTATTTCTATCGACTCTAATAAATCTTTAGCTTATCTTGAGGAAACCCCTGTGGAAGTTTTTTTTAGTAATCCCACGGATAAGATCTCTCGAACGCTTCCGACTGAGGAAATGGAAATTATACCGATTCTTTTGATGCTAATGTTCGCTTTCTTAGGCGGACTAGCTCTTAATCTTATGCCCTGTGTTTTCCCTATCTTATCCCTGAAAATATTGAACCTAGCTAATGTAAATTCGAGTAGCAATAATAAATATTTGCACGGACTTGCATATGCAGCAGGCATACTAATATGCTTTAGTGTTATTGGGTCACTTTTAATGATCTTACGAAACTCAGGAGAGGCTATAGGATGGGGATTTCAACTTCAATCGCCAGTTTTCATTGGAGCTTTAGTTTACTTGTTTATAGTTATGGGCCTTAGTTTTTCTGGGTGGCTGCAAATCGGTAACAGTATGATGAACTGGGGGCAGCATTCCACCGAGGGCAACAATCTAAGCTCTTCATTCATGACTGGGCTTCTTGCCACCATAGTTGCGAGTCCATGCACCGCACCTTTCATGGGAACTGCGCTTGGTCTTGCACTAACTCAGCCAACGTTCATCGCACTCAGTGCCTTTGTTTTTTTAGGCTTGGGGATGGCTTTTCCAATACTACTAATCACCTGCTTACCTAGTTTATCGAAATGGCTGCCAAAACCAGGTGCCTGGATGGATAATTTTAAGCAATTTCTGGCATTTCCACTTTACTTGACGGCAGTCTGGTTGCTTTGGGTCCTGGGTAGGCAAACTAATAGCGACGTTGTATCTGCAACTTTGTGTGGGATTATTTTTATCTTATTTACAATATGGCTTCATAAGAAATACAAGGGTGGTATAACCAAAGTTATAGGATTGACCATGCTTTTCTTGGCTATGCTTTTACCACTTTGGAGTGAGCATAATATAGGAGTTAAAAGTGGTTCATGGGAGACCTATTCAAAAGATAAGTTAAATACTTTACTAAGAAATGAGGACTCAGTTTTTGTTAATCTAACCGCTGATTGGTGCATTACTTGCTTAGTAAATGAAAAAATGGTTCTTAATACAGAAAATTTTTCAACGCTCTTGAAAAAAAATCAAATAACATATCTTAAAGCAGATTGGACAAGCTATAATCCTGAAATAACCGAGCTACTGGATACTTATAACCGTAGCGGTGTTCCTTTATATCTTTTTTACCCCTCGGGAAAGATCAATCCAGTAATTCTTCCACAAATTCTTACTATAAATAAAATGATAGACGAATTATCGAAGAATATAAGGTAACTATACAGGTATTTAACGTAAGTTACTGAAAATGACTGTAATCTTGCCCCTATCTTCTTAAAGTAATGGGTAAAGTTGCTAATATTCAAAACTTAGAGTAAAAAAAATTACTAAAGATCTGTTATTTTTCTTAAAATTGTAGCTATATGAGTCAAAAATTCAAAAAATTGGACAGTTGAAAAATTTTAATGCAAACTTCAAACTAGTCGATAATCATGCCAATATCTCGACATCTGTACTTAATAACGTTCGTAGGAAAATCATGGCAACTATATTAGCGCTCAACGGTCCCAACTTAAACTTATTAGGCGATAGAGAACCAAGCCTATACGGCAACAAAAATCTAGATGAGATTAATCAAAATCTTCTAGCTATTTGTAAAAATAAAGGCCATCAATTAGTAGCATTTCAAAGCAACTCAGAACACACCTTAATAGATAGAATTCATTCCTCAAAAAAAGAAGGTGTAAAATTTATTATCTTTAATCCCGCAGCTTTCACTCATACTAGTATTGCACTTCGTGATGCTTTACTTGCGATCAATATTCCATTTATTGAGGTTCATTTATCAAACATACATGGACGAGAAGAATTCAGACAATCGTCTTATTTCTCTGACATAGCAAGAGGTGTTATTTGTGGTTTTGGAAATCTTAGTTACGAATTAGCGTTAAATGCGGCTCTAGTAGAACTAGACCATAAATAATAATTCTCCCATTTGGAGCGAGCATAAATGGATATACGAAAAATTAAAAAACTAATAGAGCTAATAGAAGATTCTGATATCAGTGAATTAGAGATTAAGGAATCCGAAGAATCTATTCGCATAAGTCGTGGCGGCCAAGTTGCTATCTCACAACCGAACATACTGGTTCCTAAGATAGCCCAGGTGTCAGGCATGCCAACTTCCTCTTCTAATGAAGAACCTGTAGCCAACTCTATTGAAGGGCATATAGTTAAGTCTCCTATGGTTGGAACTTTTTATCGGTCATCGGCTCCAGGAGAGAAAGTTTTTGTTGAGGAGGGACAGCAAGTAAGCGTCGGTGACATACTGTGTATTATTGAAGCTATGAAAATGATGAATCAGATAAAAGCTGACAAAGCTGGTGTCGTTGGAGCAGTTCTAGCTAAAGATGGCGAACCAGTTGAGTTTGATCAACCTATGATCACCATCATATAAACCCAGAAAATAGGAACCATAGCTATGCTGGAAAAAGTACTTATTGCTAATCGTGGGGAAATCGCCCTACGAATCCTTAGATCATGCAAAGAACTTGGCATAAAAACCGTTGCAGTCCATTCTAAGGCTGATGAAAATCTCAAGCATGTATTGCTTGCAGATGAGTCTATTTGTATTGGTCCAAACTCATCTACACAT
Organism: uncultured Porticoccus sp.; assembly: GCA_964608185.1. Taxonomy (GTDB): domain Bacteria; phylum Pseudomonadota; class Gammaproteobacteria; order Pseudomonadales; family Porticoccaceae; genus Porticoccus. The sequence goes on from CAZSMR010000024.1 coordinate 17,272, forward strand.
AGTTATTTGAACGTCCCAGCAATTATTAGCGCTATGGAAATTTCTAATGCGCAAGCAGTTCACCCTGGCTATGGATTTCTTGCTGAAAATGCAGATTTTGCTGAACGAGTAGAAAAAAGTGGGTTTATATTTATCGGTCCAACTGCCTCTGTAATTCGAACAATGGGAGATAAAGTTGCTGCAATAAGTACCATGATTGCAGCTGGCGTGCCCACCGTACCCGGCTCAAACGGCTCCCTTAACGATGATGCATACCGCAGTAAAAAAATCGGAGCTGATATAGGATATCCAGTAATCATCAAAGCTGCAGCTGGCGGAGGTGGAAGAGGCATGCGTGTTGTCAGAAACGAAGGCGAACTGACTAACGCAATACAACTTACTAAGGCAGAGGCAAAAGCAGCTTTCGGTGACGATACTGTCTATATGGAAAAATTTTTAGAGGATCCTCGCCACGTAGAGGTACAAGTGTTAGCTGACGGACAGGGTAACGCAGTTCACTTGGGTGATCGTGATTGCTCTTTACAACGTCGTCACCAGAAAGTATTAGAAGAAGCGCCTGCACCAAACATACCTCAAGTTGCACGTGATGCCGTTCTGAAGGCTTGTGTTGACGCTTGTATACAGATTGGCTATCGGGGAGCTGGTACATTCGAGTTTCTTTATGAAAAAGGTGAGTTCTTTTTTATTGAAATGAATACTCGAATTCAAGTCGAGCATCCTGTAACAGAGATGATCACTGGTATAGACATAGTGAAAGAGCAACTGTTGATTGCAGGTGGGGAAAAACTGAGTATGAGACAAGAAGATGTAGTTATTAGGGGGCATGCATTTGAATGTCGAATAAATGCTGAAGACTCATCTACATTTATGCCTAGTCCAGGAAAAATAACCGCCTATCACGCTCCTGGCGGTAACGGAGTCAGAGTTGACTCGCATATTTACACTGGATATACAGTTCCGCCATACTACGATTCCTTGATAGGTAAAATTATAACTCGCGG
>CAZSMR010000025.1:0-18151 GCA_964608185.1 uncultured Porticoccus sp.
CGTTGTAGTCTACAACTCGTTTAATAGGAACCAATACCTTCATAAACAAACCTTTTATATTGTGATGTCAATTAAATAATTATTATAAATTATAAACCTCTTTTTCTAAAGACTAATAATGCAAGTAATTCATTCTCCTAGGTTATTAATTATATTATATTAATACATTTTAGTTATAGTATGCTAGGGTTTACTATATTTGTATTAATTATTATTTTGTTTAATTTAGAATATTCCATTTAGTAACTGTCAAGAGTTTAAGTTTATAAATTTTCATTTTATTATCCCTCCTCTTTTAGGCAGCGCAAGCTGCTTTTTTTTTAAAGAAAAAGGATCTTAGGTTATTTAATTATTAGATTTAGCTATTTTAAAAGATAGTGTAAAATTAAATTATAGGAGTCTCATATGTTTTATGACTCATACATAGTTAAATTACTAAAGTATTCTTAGTTATCTGATTAAGACCAAGGAGCGCTCAATGGAGCGGGAACATATAGACTATGATGTAGTTATTGTTGGTGCTGGTCCCTCTGGGCTCTCAGCTGCATGCCGATTAAAGCAACTAGATCCAGACATTTCTGTTGTCATTGTTGAAAAAGGCTCTGAAGTAGGCGCACATATACTTTCTGGTGCTGTTTTAGAGCCTACCGCGCTAAATGAGCTATTTCCCGACTGGAAGGACCAAGGGGCTCCAGTTAACACACCGGTTTCTCAAGATAAGCTATATTTTTTCACTAAAAGTAAAGCAATAAGAATACCTTCTTTTTTAGCTCCAAAAACTATGCACAATAATGGCAACTTCGTCATTAGCCTTGGAAATCTATGTCGCTGGTTGGCACAACAGGCAGAGAAATTGGGTGTAGAAATCTTTCCTGGTTTTTCTGCAGCTGAAATTTTATATGCCGATAATGGTGATGTTGCAGGTATTATTACTGGAGATATGGGAATTAGTGCTAAAAATGAAAGAAAGTCATCTTATACTCCAGGCATGGAAATACGTGGAAAGTACACTATTCTATCTGAAGGATGCAGGGGTCATCTTGGAAAAGAGGTTATTAAAAATTTTTCTCTTGATGATAATTGCGACCCTCAACATTATGGCCTAGGAATAAAAGAGCTTTGGTCTATTCCACAAGATATCCATCAACCTGGCTTAGTAATTCATAGCGCTGGTTGGCCTTTGAATGAAAGTGATTCTAATGGGGGTGGATTTCTTTACCATACTGAAGGTCTTCAAGTGATGGTTGGCTTGATAACAGATTTATCCTATACCAATCCATTTGTTAACCCTTATGAAGAGTTTCAGAGGTACAAGCATCATCCAACAATATCTAAACATTTAAAGGGTGGCAAACGAGTTTCTTATGGCGCAAAAGCGTTAGCTAAGGGTGGAATTCAGTCACAGCCTAGAATGAACTTTCCTGGGGGAATCTTGATTGGCGACAATGCAGGCACGCTGAATAATGCAAAAATTAAAGGTATACATTGTGCAATGAAATCTGGAATGGTTGCTGCAGAGTCGATCTCTGAATCTATAAGTTCTAATAATATAAACACAGTAAAATTTTCAGCTAAATATAAAGAAAGCTGGGCTTACAAAGAGCTTATTGTGCAAAGAAATTTTGGACCAGCACAGCACAAATGGGGAAGTATACTAGGTTCTGCTTATGCCCTAATAGATATAAATATTTTTAATGGGAAGCTACCTTGGACTCTGAAAGATCCGAAGCCAGATCATACCACATTACAGCTAGCTGAAAAATCGAAGACTATTAACTATATGAAACCTGACAATATTATTAGCTTTGATAAATTATCATCAGTATTTCTTTCCAACACCAATCACGAGGAAGACCAACCCAGTCATCTGATACTAAAAGATCGGGATCTACCCATATCCTATAATTTTCCAGTATTTAATGAGCCTGCGCAAAGATACTGTCCTGCTGGTGTCTACGAGGTTCTAACAAATAACGACGGATCTAAAAGATTTCAAGTCAACTCGCAAAATTGTGTGCACTGCAAAACCTGCGATATCAAAGAGCCCTCTCAAAATATAAACTGGATAGCACCCGAGGGAGGTGGTGGACCCAATTATCCTAACATGTAAAATTAAAAAATTATTGCTTCGTAAGAGGAGTCTGTCTCAAGACGCAACCATTACTTATCAAGAAGGCTAAGAGTTCTTCTTTGTCATTGATATTAAAATCTTCTTCTAAAAATAAATCTATAGCTCCTTCAATTAGAGCGACATATGAAAAATAATAATATATTGGAGGGGCCTTTCTCAGGGAGCCGGTGGTAATAAGCGATTTTATTGCTGCAACAACAGAACTAACAATCTCCTCCTTCATAATATCTAAATGGGAAACTGATTCAAAGATTTGAGGGTCATTTTTTAATTTAACTTTTAAATTACGAACCAAGATATCTAAAAGAGGGTCCGACAGCCTAGCTAAAAAATATGCACGAATGACGTAAAAGGGATCATTACTGTCTGCACTCTCCTTAATACAAATTTTTACTCTAGATGAAACACTATCATCATAATCTAAAATAATTCTCAGTAAGATTTCAGTTTTAGAAAGAAAATGCTTGTAAACTGTTCCTTTACCTATCCCTGCATCTCTGGCAATCGAAGAAACTGTAACCTTATCTATATTTTGGTTTTTTAATAAAGATATAGCGCTATCTCTAATAACTATTTCTCTTTCAAGGAATTTTTTTTTCTTTTCGCGCAACTTATTAATACTAATATCTGATTTTCGCATTTAAGTATCACAAATTAATTTATTAATTTAAAAACTAACTATTACCAACAAAAAAAGAACTCAGAAAAAGCTAGTATGAAATATTAGTACGTAGGTAATTCTGACTGGTCTTTCATAATCTCTATACTTTTATCAACTTCTTTATCTAAAAACCATCGACGCCATTGTACTTTTGACTCACAAAAATAATATTTTGCCTTAATTTCGTTAGCTGCTTCATGGCAACCAACTGTAGTCATAAACCCAGTTTTAATCAGAGACCTGTTTTCGTCAAAAAACTCTTTTTTTACAAACAAATCATATGTGGGATACCAGCAGACTATTGTAACTATAATCAATAAATAAAACGCATACTTCATTTTTTTTCCTATTTTACCTTTGAAAAGAGATGCTATTAACATCACCATAACTACGATTTTTAATTTTTATAGAAATATATGTGCCTATCACTAATTACTAATGGCCAATTTTTTATCTCTTAACCAGAAAAAGGCTAAAATAAAGGCAATGAAACTCGATATTGCCGCATAATTAAAAGCATATATAGGAGTTGCCTCCCACGCAAGTCCACCTGTATACGAACCAATCGCTCCGCCAGCACCATAGCAACATGAGCTATAAAGTGCCTGTGCTTTTCCTTGGCTGTTCATATCAAACAGTCGACGTACGCATTCAATACAAGCTGCATGAAAGGCACCAAATGTAAAAGCGTGGAAAATTTGAGCAATAATCAGTAGTGTTAAATTTTCAGCATGGTAGCCAATTAACAACCATCGGATAGTAGCAAGAGCTAAGCATAATAAAATAATTTTTCGCACACCAAAATTTAAAAGAAGTTTGTACATCAATAAAAAGATAAAGACTTCTGCGATAACTCCGACAGACCAGATAACCCCAATTCCACCTCGGCTATAACCAAAGGACTCTAGATAAATACTAAAGAAACTATAGTAAACCCCATGAGAAAGTTGCATTAATAAACCAACCATAAGAAATATAATTACTATAGGCTTGGTTGCCAAGGAAATAAATTTTTTAGAGCTTCTATTATCAGAGGTATGAGTAGTCGATTTTGGCAAAAAAATACTTGCAATGAATATACCGATTAAGAGTAGTAAGCCAACAATGGGTAGCGTTTCTATATCATGAGAATCAAACCAGAAGCCTCCTACTAAAACAGAAGCTATAAACCCGATAGAACCCCATAATCGAATTCGACCATAAGTCTCAGGGGTTCTCTCAAGATAACCCATAGTGATCACCTCATGTTGAGGCAATATGGCATTCCAAAAAAAACTATAGCCTATCATTACAAATGCAATAGACCAGAATTTTTGGTCAAAAAATATACCAACGAAAAACAGACAAGACAGTAAGGCGCCAATTCGGATAACAAGTAATCGCTTTCCTGTGTAATCAGAAAGCCAACCCCAAATATTTGGAGCAATCATTTTTGTTGCCATAGGCATAGCTAACAAAATACCTATATCAGAAACTGTGAAGCCTTTTGAGTAAAGGTATAGGGACCAGTAAGGATGAAGAGCTCCAAGTAATCCAAAAAAACAAAAATAAAACGCTGATAAACGCCAATATGGTACCAATAGATGGGGTAATTTTTTTGAAGTCACAAGAGGCCTAAAGCTTTGATTTCATGACAATATCAAAGTTTTGGGCTCTATGTCTCAATAAATGATCCATTATTGTAATTGCTAACATTGCTTCAGCTATTGGTGTAGCTCGAATACCCACGCATGGATCATGTCTTCCTTTTGTAACTACTTCTATAGAATTTCCATCTATATCAATAGAACGACCTGGCTTGCGAAGACTGCTTGTTGGCTTTAGAGCTATATTTGCTAATATGTCCTGCCCGGTAGAAATACCACCCAAAACACCGCCAGCATTATTAGAGAGAAATCCATCTGTAGTTATTTCATCGCGATGATCGCTACCAACTTGGTCTACTGAATCAAAACCAGAGCCTATTTCAACTCCCTTCACTGCATTAATACTCATTAATGCATGAGCTATATCAGCATCAAGCCGATCAAAAACTGGCTCCCCTAGACCTATGGGCATATTGGTCGCGGTTACTGTAATTTTAGCTCCTATTGAGTCACCATCTTTTAGCAAAGCTTGCATATAGAGTTCCATTTCTGAAACTTTATCAGGATCTGGACAGAAGAAAGGGTTATTTTCTACTTCATCCAATACTATTTTCTCTACTTTAATGGGTCCGAGTTGTGACAAATACCCCTTAATTATTATGCCTTCATTCTGATATAAATATTTTTTAGCAATAGCACCCGCTGCAACTCTCATTGCTGTCTCTCTAGCAGATGAGCGACCCCCTCCTCTATAGTCACGAACACCATATTTTTTATAGTAGGTATAATCGGCATGAGCAGGTCTAAATTGATCTTTAATATTTGAGTAATCTTTTGATCGTTGATCAGTATTTTCAATCAAAAGACCTATGGGGGTTCCTGTTGTTTTTCCCTCAAATATTCCAGATAAGATCTTTATTTTATCACCCTCCATACGCTGAGTGGTATACCTTGATTTTCCTGGTTTTCGCCGATCAAGATCACATTGTATATCCTTCTCTGAAACCTCAAGACCTGGAGGGCAACCATCAATAATACAACCCAAGGATGGTCCATGACTTTCGCCATAAGTGGTTATGGTAAACAGCTTTCCAATAGTATTACCTGACATAATTAGGCCCGCATTTTTTTTCAAACGATATTATAGTGCCAGCAGCACAAAAGATTTACACTTACATTATAAACGATTATTCAGATATCGTTTTGTAGATTAACGATTGTTAAATAATTTAACAATAAATGCTAGGACGCACAGAACCACTTGGCATATAATTAATAAGTTCTTTTTTTGGATAACTCTTAAATTAAGATATAAATGAACAATCGGGTTGCATGCCACCATCAAGCAACAGTGAACGTAAAAAATCGAGAAAGAATAAATGACAGCAGAATGCTTTAAAAAAATTATTGAATCAATCGGCGAAGACCCAACTAGACCTGGCTTGCTTGATACGCCAGAAAGAGCATCCAAATCGTTTAGTTTCCTTACTCGAGGCTATCATCAAAATTTAGACGAAGTAATCAATAACGCTTTATTTCCATCTGACTCTAGAGAGATGGTTATAGTTAAAGATATAGAGCTTTATTCTCTATGCGAACACCACTTATTACCATTCATCGGTAAATGCCATGTAGCTTATATACCTACTGGTCGAGTCCTAGGGCTTTCTAAGGTTGCTCGAATTGTCGACATGTTTGCTAGAAGACTTCAAATTCAAGAGAATCTTGTGACGCAGATTGCGCAAACAATTGAAAAGGTTACCGATGCATCTGGGGTAGCTGTTATAATAGAAGCTAAGCATATGTGTATGATGATGCGGGGAGTTGAGAAACAAAACTCCGTTATGAAATCTTCAGCTATGCTGGGTTGTTTCCGCGATCAACAAGCAACAAGAAGTGAATTTCTCTCCCTTCTGAAGGGCTAGCAAACGAGTTTAGTATCTTATTGGACGATAAAAGAAAATATTCTTATAAATCACTACTCATACTTTGTTAGTAATAAACAAGAATTTTAATCATACTTCTATTTTTTCTTCATTTTTTTTGACGAAAGTAGGGACTTCAATATCTTGATCCCCACTTAATTCGTCAATATTAACTTGTTTTTCAATTGGAGTTACTTCTGGCCAGTCGGAAAAAGGATAAGGTTTTTCATCTGTATTGTAGGTTAAAAACAGAAATGCCTGATATGTCCAAATGGAAACCCTTTCTCCAAAAGATTTTAAATTTCTATTTAGCTCCCCAGTCAATAGAACTAATATGAATTGTAAAAAACAAATAACCAGCACAATAAATCTTGAAATAAATGACAAGAACCCGAACAGGATCATATATACAGCTCGAATCCAGCTATCAAGTCTAAATATATTAATTTTCGTTTTACTTTCCATCCAGCCCTCCTCATCAATCTTTATAAGTCAGTAAAACACACAAGTCACTTATTTGTGAACTCTACATCTGAATTCTGTTCAGCAAGCATCATCGTTTTTAATCCTTCTTCAACTGGCTGTCCATTAAACATAGTTTCATATAACGCAGATGCAATCGGCATATAAACTTGTAATCTCTCAGCCTCTCCTTTAATCATCCGAACTGTATTTATTCCTTCTGCCACATGGCCAACTTTTTCTATTGCCTGAGCAACAGTATCTCCTTGACCTAAAGCTAAACCAACCTGAAAATTCCTACTTAAAGGAGAGGTGCACGTTACAAAAAGATCTCCAACTCCACTCAAACCCAAAAAAGTCATAGGATTAGCCCCGAGACGTGCAGAAAAGCGACTCATTTCTGCTAAGCTTCTAGTTATAAGTAAGCTAACTGTATTCTGTCCCATATTCATAGCAGCAGAAATTCCTGCTGCTATGGCATATATATTTTTAAGTGCTCCAGCAATCTCAACACCAAATCTATCTGAATTAGCATAAACTCTGAAATATCGTGAGCTTAGCAGACTCTGTATATCACAACACACTTGAGAATTCTTAGAGGCTATGACAGTAGCTGTTATTTCTTTAGCCACAATTTCCATCGCTAGGTTGGGACCGCTCATCACTCCGATCTGAGCTTGAGGTAGCTCCTCTTCTAGCACCTCACTCATCAATTTAAATGTTTTTTCTTCAATGCCTTTTGCTGTACTGATGACTCGTGTACCTTTACTTATATACTCTTTAGTCTCGCTAGCTAATCCCCTAAAAGCTTTACTAGGAACAGAAAAGAAAACAACTCCAGCATCTTCTAATGAGGCTTCAAGATTAGCAGAAAAAATTATTCTAGGATCAAGCGAAAAGCCTGGAAGATATTTTGGGTTTTCATGAGACTCTGAGCACTCTTTGGCTGCTTCATCACATCTCATCCATAAAACAACATCATGACCATTTTCTGCAATCACGTTGGCTAAGGCAGTTCCGAAACTTCCTCCACCCAAAACTACTACCTTAAGAAGCGAGACCATAGATTAATTCCAATGTTATTTGTAGAATTATAGCTCCACTTATTGAACTATAGCTATAAATCAGAATTTTTTTCGAATAGTAACTGATTAAGTCTTTTTACAAATAAAGATGGATTGTCCAATTGCTGTCCAGCAGAAAGCGTTGCTTGGTCATAAAGAAGTTCAGTTAACTCACTAAATTTTTTATCATCAGAGGTCTTGTTTAAAAGCACGACTAAGGAATGATTAAGGTTTATCTCAAGTCCAGGCAAGTCTTCTGGTACCTCCTGCCCAGCTGATGACATCATTTTTTTCATTTGAGGACTCAAAGAATGCTCAGCATAAACTAAACATGCCGGGGAACTAGTCAAGCGCACAGTTTCTGTAACACTTTCTACTCTTGCAGCTAAATTAGTTTTGATCTTCTCTAAAATTTTAGGTGGTTCGACGTTATCTTTCTTATCTTTCTTATCTTTCTTATCTTTCTTATCGGAAGCACTAAAAATAGAATCATCTAACTGACCTTTTGTTATATCTTGCAGCGTTTTACCGTCAAATTGGAATAAATGTGACAAAGTCCACTCGTCCAACCTGTCAGTTAAAAGTAGAACCTCAACATCTTTCTGTAGAAAAATCTCAAGATAAGTACTGTTACGAGCCGCATTTAAACTATCTGCAACAAGGTAGTAAATCTTATCTTGGCCTTCCTTCATACGGGAAATATAATCAGCAAATGCTACTGTTTGCTCCGAACCGTCAGTTTTAGTTGATGTATACTTAAATAAACTTGCAATACGCTCGCGATTAGCAAAGTCTTCTGCAGGACCCTCTTTTAAAACACTACCAAATATATACCAAAAGCTCATATATTGCTCAGGCGTATCTTTTGACATTTTTTCTAGCATATCTAAGACTCTCTTGGTCAAAGCAGCACGCATAGAATCAACGTCTGAATTACCTTGTAATATTTCGCGAGAAATATTTAAGGGAAGATCACCTGAGTCTAAAACACCCTTAACAAACCTTAAGTACTTTGGTAAAAATTGGGAAGCGTCGTCCATTACAAAGGTACGCTGAATATATAGCTTCAAGCCTCTTGCGGCCTCGTAGTTATGCAGGTCAAACGGAGCACTTGATGGAATATAAAGCAAACTAGTGTAATCAAACTTACCTTCCACACGATTATGGCTCCATAACAAAGGGTCTAGAACATCATGTGATAGATATTTATAGAATTCTTTGTACTCATCATCTTTTATATCACTTTTATTCCGAGTCCAAAGAGCTGTTGCTGCATTAATCGTTTGGTACTCATCAATATCTGTTTTCTTTGTTTTCTTTGTTTTCTTTGTTTTCTTTGTTTCATCTTCGTCATTCATACCTTTATCTTCTTTTGACGTTTCAGATAAAGATTTTTTAATTTCAATAGGTACAGCTATGTGGTCAGAATATTTTTTAATCGTGCTACGAATTCTTAAGTCTGCAGAAAACTCTATTTCTTCTTCTTTTAGAAAAAGGGTAATGGATGTACCTCTATCAAGTTTTTTTATATTTTCTATAGAGTACTCAGCGTCTCCTTGGCAGCTCCAGCGAACAGCCTTACCTGCTTTCAAGCCAGCTTTTCTGGTTTCAACAACAACTTTATCTGCGACAATGAATGCAGAATAAAATCCAACTCCAAATTGGCCTATCAGATGTGAATCTTTCTTCTGATCACCACTTAAATTCTCTAGAAATTGCGCTGTTCCTGATTTTGCTATTGTCCCAAGATTATCAATTACATCTTCACGCGACATGCCTATACCGTTATCTTCGATGGTAATAGTCCCTGCTTCACTATCAGCGCTAATACGGACTCTCAAATTTGGCGAGTCCTCATACAACGTAGAATCCGAAAGAGCCTCAAAACGAAGCTTATCAACAGCGTCCGATGCATTCGAAATCAACTCTCTCAAAAAAATCTCTTTGTTACTGTAAAGAGAATGGATCATTAGATGTAGAAGCTGTTTAGCTTCTGTTTGAAAACCACGAGTTTCGACAGCCATAGTGATAAAATTTCCTTATAAAGTATTTTAAATTCTTTTTATTAAATTTGTGTCTTATAAAATGGGGTCTATAAATAAAAAAACAACCGTAGCACCATTTATTAGCAAGCCTATTTAGTGATTGACAAAAAAAACGACCCATCGATATGAGTCGATTATTTATTTATCCTTAACTATTACCAGCCAGTCATATCCTGAAGACCTTTGCCTATGTCTGCGAGACTTCGAACTGTTTTAACCCCAGCATCTTCAAGCGCTAAAAATTTTTCGTCAGCAGTTCCTTTTCCTCCAGAAATAATAGCTCCAGCATGACCCATACGTTTTCCTACTGGAGCAGTTACTCCAGCAATATATGAAACTACGGGCTTAGAAACTGCATTTTTAATGAAAGCAGCAGCCTCTTCTTCTGCAGTTCCGCCAATCTCACCGATCATTACTATAGCCTCAGTAGCTGGATCCTCCTCAAACAAAGAGAGTATATCTATAAAATTAGACCCAGGTATTGGGTCTCCCCCAATACCAACGCATGTGGACTGACCAAAGCCATAATCAGTAGTTTGTTTAACTGCCTCATAAGTAAGAGTGCCAGAGCGAGAAACAATTCCTACTTTACCAGGAAGATGTATGCTACCTGGCATTATGCCTATTTTACATTCTCCAGGAGTAATCACCCCTGGGCAATTTGGGCCAATTAATTTGACGCCAAGCTCATCACATCGAACCTTGCAAATAAGCATATCTAATGTCGGGATGCCCTCTGTAATACAAACAATAAGCTTAATTCCAGAGTTTGCAGCCTCTATGATAGAGTCTTTACAAAAAGGGGCTGGAACATAAATAACAGTTGCCTCAGCACCAGTTTCAATAACAGCCTCACAAACAGTATCAAAAACTGGCAGGCCTAAGTGTATTGCTCCACCTTTTCCGGGTGTTACACCACCAACCATTTTAGTCCCATACTCAATTGCTTGTTTCGAATGAAAAGTACCTTGGCCACCAGTAAAACCTTGACAAATAACCTTAGTATTCTTGTTGATTAAAATAGCCATGACTATGCTCCCCCTGCTGCTGCTTCTACTACTTTATTTGCTGCATCAGTTAAACTGGTAGAAGCGATAATATTTAAGCCGCTATCTGCTAGAATTTGCGAACCAAGCTCTGCATTATTTCCCTCAAGCCGAACAATAACCGGAACCTTGACTCCTACTTCTTCTATAGCACCTATAACACCTTCAGCAATCAGATCACAGCGGACTATGCCGCCGAATATATTTATGAATACTGCACTTACCTTCTCATCAGACAGAATGATCTTAAAGGCTTCAATAACACGCTCTTTAGTTGCACCTCCACCAACATCTAGAAAATTTGCCGGCTCCCCGCCATTTAATTTAACAATATCCATTGTAGCCATCGCTAAACCGGCACCATTGACCATACAACCTATATTTCCATCTAAGGCAACATAGTTTAATTCCCATTGCGTAGCTTGGGCTTCTCTAGGGTCATCTTGAGAAGGATCGTGCATGTCACGTAACTTTGATTGGCGGTACATTGCATTACTGTCAATATTTATTTTGCCATCTAAGCAGTGGAGATTACCCTGTGTATTGATTATGAGCGGATTAATCTCTAGCAAAGCTAAATCAAAATCTTGAAATAGCTTTGCTAGACCTAAAAATAACTTAGTAAATTGTTTTATTTGATTAGGATTAAAACCTAACTTAAACCCAAGATCTCGAGCCTGATAGGGTTGAGCTCCAACTAATGGATCAATACTTGCCTTGAGTATTTTATGAGGAGTCTTTTCAGCAACTTTTTCTATCTCTACGCCGCCCTCTGTAGATGCCATAAAAACAATACGGCGAGTTGATCGATCAATCACAGCACCTAAGTATAATTCTTGCTCAATATCACTACATTCCTCTACTAAAATTCGACTTACTGGTTGGCCGGAGTCGTCTGTTTGGTATGTAACTAAACGATTACCTAGCCATTTGCGAGAAAACTCTTCAATTTCAGCTTTCGAGTTTACTAATTTAACTCCTCCAGCCTTTCCCCTACCACCAGCATGTACTTGTGCTTTCACAACCCAGCGATCACCACCAATTATATCAGCAGCTGATATTGCCTCAGCTATTGTTTCGGCTGCTATACCTTTAGAAACAGGTAGTCCATATTCAGCGAAAAGCTGTTTTGCTTGATACTCATGAAGATTCATAGAACTTTCCTATTATAAGATTTAAATACCAGACAAACAGATAGCTATTTTCGTTTTTTCTTATTGGGCATATGTATTGCGTGCCCATTAACAGCAAGTGCTGCTTCATGAACGGTTTCAGATAAGGTTGGATGAGCAAAAACAGTCATTGCAATATCTTCTGCGCTCGAACCGAACTCCATTGCAATAGCAATTTGTTGGACAAGATCTGCAGCGCTTGGACCTACAATATGACAACCTAAAATTCTGTCAGTTTTGGCATCAGCAATTAGTTTTACTAAACCTTCTGTATCATTAGCAGCCATTGCTCGACCACTTGCTGCAAAAGGGAAAACCCCCACATTATATTCATCTCCAGCTTGCTTAAGCTGCTCTTCTGTTCTTCCAACAGCTGCAACCTCAGGGTGAGTATAAATAACATTAGGTATGATATCGTAATTTATCTGTGTTTTTTGACCTGCAATACGCTCAGCAACCATTACACCCTCTTCTGAGCCTTTATGTGCCAACATTGGACCCCTTACAACATCTCCAATAGCCCATATACCGGGTGCTGTAGTTTCGCACTGGTCATTGACAAATATGCGACCTCTTTCGTCAAGATTAACGCCACTATCGGCTGCTAATAAATCCTGTGTATAGGGAGCCCTTCCGACACAAACGATTAGCTTATCAAAAATTTCTGAGGTTTCCTGACCTGCACTATCTTTGTAAGTCACAGTAATTTCTTTGCCTTTGACTTTTGTTCCTGTCACGCGCGAGTTAAGACGTATATCCATGCCCTGTTTAATAAATATTTTTTTTGTTTCTTTGGCTATCTGCTGATCAATGATAGAAAGGAATTCATCCATAGCTTCAATTAATACAACTTTACTTCCTAATCTGTTCCAAACACTTCCCAGCTCAAGACCAATAACACCAGATCCGATAATTCCCAATCTTTTGGGCGTCTTTATGATTTCAAGAGCACCGCTGGAATCAACTATACTAGTTCCATTAACTTTTGCTACTGGAATGTCAATCGGCTTAGAGCCGGTAGCAATAACAACGTTATCAGCTGTAAGGATCTGCAAATCGCCATCATGCGTAATATACTCAACTTTTCGTGAAGCAAGTAACTTAGCTGTACCGAATAACGAATCAACACCGTTCACTTTAAACAAGCCAGCGATACCATCTGTAAGTTGGTTGATAATTTTATTTTTTCTGTTGACCATAGCCTTAAGATCTATGGACACATCACCAGTAGTAATGCCATGGACATCTAGCTGATTTTTAGCCTCGTAGTATTTATACGAGCTATCAAGGAGTGATTTTGAAGGAATACAGCCTACATTCAGACATGTTCCACCATTAACTCCTTCTCCTTTAGAATTTCTCCATTTCTCTATACAAACCGTTTTTAGACCTAACTGTGCTGCTCTTATAGCCGCTACATATCCGGCAGGCCCTGCTCCTATAACAATAACATCATACTTGTTAGACATAATAATCTCTTGTATTACAATTATTTAAACTTTATATCTCAAGAAGAATCTTAGCTGGATTTTCTATCATTTCTTTGATGGATACTAAGAAACTTACTGCTTCTCGACCATCTATCAAGCGATGGTCATAAGACAAAGCCAGGTTCATCATTGGTCGAATGACAACAGATCCATTTTCGGCAACTGGTCTCTCTTTTATAGAATGCATACCTAAGATAGCAGCCTGTGGCGGATTCAAGATAGGTGTTGACAATAAAGAGCCAAAAACTCCACCATTTGTGATAGTGAAGGTTCCACCTGTCATCTCTTCAATGGTGAGCTTTCCGTCTCGGGCCTTGCCTCCAAACTCTGCGATAGTTCGCTCAACGTCCGCAATACTCATATTATCTGTATTACGTAATACCGGTACAACTAGACCTTTGTCTGTAGAAACTGCAACTCCGATATCTTGGTAGGCATGATAAACAACATCTGCTCCATCAATTGAAGCATTAACCGAAGGGAAGCGCTTTAACGCCTCTGTTGCTGCTCGTACAAAGAAGCCCATAAACCCAAGACGAGCTCCTGGGTGTATTTTTGAAAAATCTTCTTTAAATTCAGAGCGAAGGTTCATGACTCTATGCATATCAACTTCGTTAAAAGTAGTTAGCATTGCTGTTGTTTGTGTTACCTGGAGAAGTCTATCAGCTATTCGGGATCGCATTCTAGTCATCGGTACGCGTTTTTCTGTTCTCTCTCCAACGAGGGCGGGTTCAATCGAATTGTTAGTATTAGTATAATTATCAGATTTGGGAGCTATGCTGTTACTGGCAATAGTAGTGTTACTAGCGACATCTTCTTTGGTGATTCGACCGTCTTTTCCGCTACCAGATATATTTTGCAGATCTACACCCTGTTCGCTCGCTAGCTTTCTTGCTGAAGGGCTGGCAATTTTTTCTTTAAGGTCAGCCTCAGAAGCTACCTTATCAGCTTCTACTTCCACTGCTGGAGCAGAATCACTTACGACTCCTTCTTTTATTATAGCTATAATCTCATTGCTAAGTACCGTATCCCCTTCTTCTTTATGTGTTTTTTCTAAAATTCCATCGGCGGGAGCCACTACCTCTAAAACAACCTTATCTGTCTCTATATCAACCAACAGATCATCCCTAGAAACTGTTTCGCCTGGCTTTTTATGCCATGTAGCGATACTACCCTCTTGAACCGACTCGGGAAATGTTGGTGCTTTTATTTCAATACTCATGTTCATCGCTTCCTTAATCTAAAATAGCACTACTTTTAACATTTTAAGATCTGTAATTTAATGCCTCATCAATAAACTTTTTTTGCTCTTCAAGGTGAAGCGACATATACCCACATGCTGGAGCTGCTGAGGCTTCACGACCTATATAACTCAAGGTCAACTTTTTATTGAACTTATGAATAATACTGCGCATATGATGCTGGCTACTATACCATGCACCTTGATTTATTGGTTCCTCTTGACACCAAACAACATCTATAAGATTTTTATATTTCTGCAACGATTCTAGCAAGTCCTGATCAGGAAAAGGATACAATTGCTCGATCCGGACTAGCGCTACATCCTTAATTTTTTGCTCCTGTCTCTCCTCGTATAGGTGATAGTAAACTTTACCAGAACAAAGAATTAAGCGCTTTGTATTAGTTTTATCAACTTCTTTATCTTGAATAAGATTTAAGAATTGACCATTAGCAAGATCTTCCATGGATGATGTTGCTAGTTTGTGTCTTAGTATCCATTTGGGGCTCATTACGATAAGCGGACGTCGCATTGGCCTTATAGCCTGTCGGCGAATCATATGGTAAACCTGAGCCGGCGTAGTCGGTATGCATACTTGTATATTATGTTCAGCAGATAACTGAAGAAATCTTTCCAATCTCGCAGACGAGTGTTCTGGTCCTTGGCCTTCATAACCATGAGGTAGGAGCAACATCAAACCACACATACGTCCCCATTTGTGCTCTCCACTAGTGATAAACTGATCTATTATTACTTGGGCGCCATTAGCAAAGTCTCCAAATTGCGCTTCCCATATCACTAAACCCTTAGGTGAAGTAGAGGCATAGCCGTATTCAAAACCCAACACAGCTTCTTCTGACAAGAAAGAGTCATAAATTTCCCACCTTGATGATTTTTTGGGTATTTCTTGTAAAGGGATATAACTATCACCATTTTTTTGATTATGAATAACGGCATGTCGATGCGAAAATGTTCCTCGGCCAATATCTTGACCTGTCATTCTTATAGGGTATCCTTCATGGAGCAGAGTTGCATATCCAAGCAACTCTGCCATCCCCCAATTTAAAGCTAACGCACCGCGAGCCATTTTTTTTCGATCTTCATATATTTTCCCAACTTGTCGCTGCATTACAACACCATCAGGAACTTGAGTTATACTTTCAGCGAGATCTCGCAGTTTTTTCATAGAGAAAGAGGTGTCTGCAGAAGTATCCCAGTTTTGATTCAAGTAAGGATTCCAATCAACAAAAGGAGCAATATCGGGCTCAGACACAAAGTTATTAACGACATTATCGCCACGATCTAATGTTCCTCTGTACTCTTTTAATATTGAATCTGCATCTTTCTGGGTGACAACACCTTCTTTTACTAATTGATCTGAATAAAGTGCACGTGTAGTTTTAAGATTTTTGATGATCTTATACATCATGGGTTGTGTGGCAGAAGGCTCATCGGTCTCGTTATGGCCACGCCGTCGGTAGCAAATTAAGTCGATAACAATATCTTTTTTGAATTGGTACCTATAGTCAATTGCGAGATTAGTAATAAACATTACAGCATCTGGATCATCAGCATTAACGTGAATAATTGGAGCCTGAACCATCTTGGCTATATCAGTACAATACTCAGTTGATCTTGCATCTTCCTGAATGTTAGTAGTGAAACCAAC
This sequence comes from uncultured Porticoccus sp., assembly GCA_964608185.1. Taxonomy (GTDB): domain Bacteria; phylum Pseudomonadota; class Gammaproteobacteria; order Pseudomonadales; family Porticoccaceae; genus Porticoccus. The sequence goes on from CAZSMR010000025.1 coordinate 16,492, forward strand.
CTGATTATTGATTACTACATGAACTGTACCCCCAGTCTTATAACCTCTAAGCTGTGACATTTGAAATGTCTCCATAACGACCCCTTGACCTGCAAAAGCTGCATCGCCATGGATTACTATAGGGAAGACTGCTTTGCCATCTAGATCTTCACGACGATCTTGACGAGCTCTTGCAGAACCCTCAGCTACTGGTGCCGCGATCTCTAAATGTGAAGGATTGAACATTAAAGCTAAGTGTACTTTACCACCAGGGGTCATAACATCTGATGAAAATCCTTGATGGTATTTGACGTCTCCTGATGTATCTACATGTCTTTTTCCTTCAAATTCAGCAAATAGCTCTGAAGGGCTTTTTCCAAGAACATTAACCAGAACATTAAGTCGACCTCTATGGGCCATAGTCAGAACGATTTCTTTTGCACCATATTCACCAGCACGCTGTATAAGACCGTCCAACATAGGAATCATGGACTCACTACCTTCCAAACCGAAGCGCTTGGTTCCAGGATATTTTGAATCCAGATGTCTTTCTAGTCCCTCAGCTGCTGTCAGTCGCTGAAGAACGTATTTTCTCATCTCATCATCATAATTAGGTTTAGATCTAGCGCTTTCAAAACGCTGCTGAAGCCATCGCTTTTCTGCTAGATCTATAACATGACCACACTCAACTCCTACATGACCGCAGTATGTTTCTTCTAAGCCAGAGATAATTTCTTTTAAGGTCGATTCTTCTTCACCAAAATATAGCATGCCTGATTGAAAGGTTGTGTCTAAATCAGCAGCCGTTAATCCATGAAAAGAAAGCTCCAGATCCGGAGCTTTATCACGAGACCATAACCCAAGAGGATCTAATCGTGCTTTCTGATGACCTCTATTTCGATGAGAAATAATGAGCTGAGCAACTTTTACCTGTTTGCGCTCATGCTCAATATTTTCACCACCAGAGCCGGGAATTACCACAGGACGTGATCTACGTCTACCCATCTTTTCAAAATTTGCCATGATAGTGGCATGTGATACATCTGGATCGGTTTGACCATTTACATGCGGAAGAGAATCAAAAAAAGAACGCCATTGGTCATCAACACCATTAGGATCATGCAAGTAAGTGTCGTATAAATCTTCTATATATGCGGCATTTCCACCGGATAAATAAGAGCTGTCTAAAAACCGCTGCATGATGCTTTCGGGCATCTATTTTTCCTTATACTTAACAGATATTTCTATTTTAGGGTTTTGATCAGTTACAGTAATCCTTAAGCAGCTTTTTTTAGCAACATATTACGTATATGGCCAATTGCTCGAGTGGGATTTAAACCTTTAGGGCAAACTGCAACACAGTTTTGAATTCCATGACAGCGAAAAACACTGAAAGGATCTTCAAGATTCGATAATCTTTTTTCCGTATCATTGTCTCTTGTGTCTGCCAAGAAGCGATAAGCCTGCAATAAACCAGCTGGCCCTATGAACTTATCTGGATTCCACCAAAATGAGGGGCAACTGGTTGAACAACACGCACAAAGAATACACTCATATAAACCATCAAGTTTTGCTCGATCCTCAGGAGTCTGCAATCTTTCTATCCCAGGAGCTGGCTCATCATTGACGAGATAAGGTTGAATTTTCTTGTATTGAGCATAAAACTGACTCATATCTATAA
>CAZSMR010000026.1:0-17180 GCA_964608185.1 uncultured Porticoccus sp.
GAAAAACCCGTAATTTTTACGGGTTTTTTTTGTCAATTTAAAAGATACTCAAAATCTAAAATATTATTTACGTGATCAAACAATTTTTATGTAAATCATTATCATTATCATTAACAATTATGTAGTTACTTATTATTATAAATAACATTTATAATAGGTTTCACGTAGTGTAGAATGAATAACTATTAAATTATTAACTTAATATTTTGGGTATAAGTATGGAATTTGTTAACTTTCTTTTTCGTTGGGGTCATTTACTAGTTGGAATCACATGGATTGGAATGCTCTATTATTTTAATTTTGTGCAGGGTGGCTATTTTAAGCAGGCAACCCCTGAAGGACTTGCTGATGCGAAACTAAAATTAGCACCGAGTGCACTCTGGTGGTTCCGTTGGGGAGCTATGCTAACTTTTATTTCTGGTGTGGTGCTACTTGGAGGCCTTTCCCACAACCATCAATTCAATAATTCGATTATCATTGGTTCAACAATGGGAACCCTGATGTTCCTCAACGTTTGGCTTGTAATATGGCCTGCCCAACAAATAGCATTGGGTATGAAAGAAGGAGACGCTCCAGCAAATGGAGCTAAAGCACTCTTAGCATCAAGAACAAACGTTTTATTTTCAGCTCCTATGGCTTTTGGTATGTTAGCTAGCGGACATGGAGCACAGTGGGGTGGAAGTGGCTATGGGTCACCTATTGGGGGTTTAGATCTTATGATCTGCTTGGCGATTATTGCAGCACTTGAAATCAATGGCCTCGTAGGCAAGCAAGGACCGATGTCTTCAGTTAAGGGTGTCATTCATGGTAGTTTAACTCTGACCGCCTTATTGTTTGGAATACTTTACTTCATATAATCCAACTACATTATCCGTAGCAGATTAAAAGTCCCTTATTTCAGGGGCTTTTTTTTGGCTAAAAATTTGGTAATTTTTCGAAAATATATAGTTACTTGTTTCACAGCAAAGAATACTTGTTGGGCATACGTTATACCTATGAAGTATAATAAGAATATAGATTTAGTTTTTTCTTTTTTTGGGGTACCTGTAAATATGGTTAATGATGATTTTAATACGAGTGATTCTATAGTTCCTGAGAGTGATGACAGAATAGGCAGAGGAAAAGCTTATACTAACCGAACACTCGCTAGGGACGCTGACGCAGTCGATCTAGAGACCTCTTCTAATAAAAATCATATCAATCGATATAAAATAGTTTGCTATTCGTTAGCAGTAGTTGTGACTGTATTCGGCTATTTTATTCTATCGCAAGGAGCCGAGCTAAACCGATTACAGAAGAGTTTCAATAAGCTTGAAGCTAATATTATTTCAACGGATATCACTGCACAGCTTGGAGAACAGGATTCTAAGCTTGATAAACATTGGTCCGAGATAAAAAAGTTGTGGGGGATAGCTTACGATAGAAATAGCAAGAGTATTAAGAAAATTAAGACTTCAGTGGCATACCAAAAACAAGATATCGATAGTATTAATTCAAAACTTGAAAAATCTAATAAATCTATGAATTCTTTGGTGAACTCTTCATTAGCTACTAAGTTAGAAGTTAATGATCTAGTTCTTAAGATAGGCAGTCAGTCAGAAAAAAGTCTTGAGGCCCGTATATTAGAGAATGAAAAGGCAGTTAAGGCAATTGACGCTCATCGTTTGAGTATCAATCGAGATATTCAGCAGCTCAAATCGCAACTGACAAAATAGCCCTCAATTAAATCTTATATTAGCCTAAAGCTACCTTGGTCCGGTCATGTCTTCTGGCCTAACTTTTTCATCAAACTCTTCGGAAGTGAGGAATTTAAGAGATACCGCAGCTTCCTTTAGTGTGGTGTTCTCCTCAAATGCTTTTTTTGCAACCTTGGCTGCATTGTCATATCCAATGAATGGATTCAATGCCGTAACTAACATTAAAGAATTATTTAGATGTTCATCAATCTTAGATTTATTTGCTTGAATTCCCACAATGCAATGTTCATTAAAAGATCGACATGAATCACCAAGAAGCCTAATTGACTGAAGAAGATTGTAAATCATAACTGGTTTAAAAACATTCAGCTCAAAATTTCCAGATGAACCCCCAACAGCTATAGTGGTATCGTTACCAATTACCTGTGCCGCAACCATGGTCATTGCCTCAGACTGTGTTGGGTTTACTTTACCTGGCATGATAGAGCTACCTGGTTCATTTGCGGGTAAATTTAGCTCTCCTACACCGCAACGAGGACCAGATCCAAGCCATCGAATATCATTAGCTATTTTCATTAAAGAGCAAGCGAGTGATTTCATTACCCCACTAGCCTCAACCACAGCATCATGTGCAGCAAGCGACTCAAATTTATTAGGCGCTGTTATAAACTCTCTCTTAGTAAGTAAAGCAATTTGTTTAGCAACCTTTACTGCAAAATCACGATGGGTATTGAGACCGGTACCAACTGCTGTGCCACCAAGTGCAATCTGACTAAGGTGGGGTAGACAGTTTTCTACTCTTTTAATACCGTTTGTGAGTTGCTGTTCATAGCCGCTAAATTCTTGCTCAAGAGTAAGAGGTGTAGCATCCATTAGATGGGTTCGACCAATTTTTATAATTCCTTGGAATTCAATACATTTTTTTGATATTGAGTCACGCAGACTGACTAACTCAGGTAATAAATGATCATATATTTGTTCCACGGCGGCAATATGCATTGCTGTTGGAAAAGTGTCGTTTGAAGATTGCCCCATGTTTACATGGTCATTAGGATGTATTGGCGTCTTGGAGCCCAATATGCCCCCTGATATCTCTATTGCTCTGTTGGCAATAACTTCATTGGTGTTCATATTAGATTGAGTTCCACTGCCAGTCTGCCATACTCTAAGTGGAAAATGGTCATCCAGATCACCAATAATGACTTCGTCAGCAGACTTGACTATAAGATCTTTTTTTTCGTTTTTTAAAAGGCCTAGCTCTGCATTAACTATGGCAGAAGCTTTTTTTAGAATACCCATACCTCTTATAATTTCTCGCGGCATAGTTTCTATACCAATATCAAAATGAATTAGAGATCGTGCTGTTTGAGCACCATAGTAACGGTCTGATGGAACTTCAATTTCACCCATACTATCAGTTTCGATCCGTTTCATTATTTAGACATCCTTAGAAAAATTAAAAAATATACTTTTGAAAACTATGATAAATAACAAATATCCAAGTGACTTTATATCCAAAGACTTGGTTGAGGTTATCATCACTTTTCAATCAACATGTATTTTAATCCTTCATTTAAAGAAATCCAATAACTTTGATAAAATTACGATTTTTAGTTTCTAGTTATCATATCATTGGTGCTAAAGTAGATATATTGCATAGTCTGAACACGGAGTTAATTGAAGAATGACTAACAGTCTTTATTGGTATGACTATGAAACATTCGGGATAAACGCAAGCCGAGACTGTATTTCGCAATTTGCCGGTATTAGAACCAATGAGAAATTAGAAATAATTAGTGAACCACTGACGATTTATTGTCAACCCCCAATTGATCGACTACCTATACCTGAAGCTTGCTTAGTTACAGGAATTACCCCTCAAATTGCTCAAGAAAAAGGAATTCCTGAAAGAGAGTTTATTCAAAAAGTGCATCAAGAGCTTTCCTTCCCCGACACTTGCGGGGTTGGATATAATAGTATCGCATTTGATGATGAGTTTACTCGATACGCACTTTTTCGTAACTTTTATGATCCTTATTTGCGGGAACGAGAACATGGCAACTCTAGATGGGACGTTATGGACCTACTGCGTCTAACTAGAGCCTTAAGGCCGGATGGAATCGAATGGCCAACTAAAAGTGACGGCTCTCCTTGTTTTAAGCTAACTAGTTTGACTCAGGCTAACAATATTCCTCACGAATCTGCCCACGATGCTTTATCTGACGTTTTAGCTACAATTGCTGTTGCTAAACTCGTGATGACCAAGCACCCAAAACTGTATGATTATGTCTATAAGTATCGATTTAAAACTAAGGTGCAGAGTTTGGTAGATGTTTGTAATCGTAAACCATTTCTTCATGTAGCTGGAAAGCTCCCAAAAGAAAATTATTATGCAGCTTTAGTTCTGCCGCTAGCAGCTCATCCAACCAATAAGAACTCTACTATTTGCTTCAACCTGATGGATGATCCAAAGCCTCTAGTAGAACTCTCTGCTCAAGAAATACACAAGCGTTTATATTCTCGAAAAGGTGACCTGCAAGCTGGGCAAAAAAAATTTTCTATTCTAGAGGTATTTGCGAACAAATGCCCAATAGTAGCAACGCCTAATTTGATAGATAAAACTGTTGCTGAACGCTTAGGAATAGTGATATCAGTATGTGAAAAAAACCATCAATACTTAATGAAACATAATCTAGTCTCCAAGTTGAATGAGGTTTATTCTATAAGCCAGTTTGAAGATACCCAGAATCCTGAAGGTTCTCTTTACCAAGGCTTCATTAATAAAGCTGATGAAAAACAGCTATCAATAGTTAGAGATGCTAGCGCTCAGCAACTTGCAGCTGATAGTTTAATTTTTCGAGATAAGCGATACCAAAAATTACTCTTTCTTTATAGGGCAAAAAATTACCCTGATTCTTTAAGCCTTTCAGAACAAGCTACTTGGAAAGTTATGCGTATAAAGAGACTAACCGAGGGCGTTGATGGCTACATAATGCTAAAAGACTATTTTTTAATATTGAAGGAGTTATTATCAAATACAGCATACTCAGATCGAGAGAGAAACATCTTGTTATCCTTAGAAAAATGGGGCCAAGAGATATTTGATAAAGCCTCTATGGAATAAGGTGCTGGTTCGAGCATAGGAAAGTCGTTAAAATGAATAAAAATAAATTCTGAGCCGTGAGAAAAAAGTGAAATTTAGAGGTCAAAACATACTTTCTGTCAGCCAATTTGAAAGAGCTGATATTGACACTATATTTCGCGTTGCCGATAGTATGGAGCCTTATGCCCAAAGACAAAAAAGAACCCGTGTTTTAGAGGGAGCCATTCTTGGGAACATGTTTTTTGAAGCAAGCACTCGAACTCGTATCAGCTTTGGGAGCGCATTTAATCTTTTGGGTGGAGACGTAAGAGAAACTGTTGGACTTGAGCTTTCTGCTTTATCCAAAGGAGAATCACTGCATGATACAGCCAGAGTTTTATCTGGTTTCAGTGATATTATATGTATGCGACACCCCGAATCTGGATCAGTGGCAGAATTCGCAGAGAGCAGTCGAGTGCCGGTTATAAATGGCGGAGACGGCACCAATGAGCATCCCAGTCAAGCTTTACTTGATTTGTATACGATAGAAAAAGAATTGAAGGGTTTAGGACGAAAAATTGATGGCCTTCGGATTGCTATGATTGGGGACTTAAAGCATGGAAGAACAGTTCATTCACTCAGTAGATTGCTGATGCTTTTTAAAGATATCACTATACAGCTTGTGTCGCCTAAAGATTTATCTATGCCAAAAAATATAGTGGAAGAAATGAAAAGCAGCGGTTTGACTGTCACAGAGTCAGAAAAAATTGAGCCTGGTATATCTCACGTAGATATTGTTTACTCAACTAGAATTCAAGAGGAAAGGTTCACAAGTAAAGATGAAGCTGATTTATATCGTGGCAAGTTTAGATTGAATCAGGCGGTTTATACTGCCAACTGTGAACCTAATACTGTAATCATGCATCCACTACCTAGAGATTCAAGACAAGAGGCTAACGAGCTGGATGTAGATCTTGATGACAATCCAAACTTAGCAATTTTTCGTCAGACTGATAACGGTTTACTTGTCCGAATGGCTTTGTTTGCTATGACTCTGGATGTGGTCCATTTGGTGGAGAAAAGCTCATCAGAAGTTCCTTGGCATAATCACCGTTAGTTTTTTAATAACAGCGCAATCAATCCAAATAAAAAAGCCATTTTGAATATGAATGAATTTGACGATATCAGACCTTATTACGATAGTGAGGTGGTTGCTGTTTTATCTAAGCTATCTAGTAGTTCAGAATTTATAGACACACTGTTGTCTATTAAATATCCAAGATTAGGTCGTTGGATTCCTTGGTTAGTCAGGCCAGTGATCTCCTATTCGCTTCACTCTGCTTTTGCAAGAATGAAAACAGTTAGTGATCTTCATGACGTTATGAGGATTAGTTTCGGTAAGCTACTAACAGAAACCGGTAGCACTTTAACAGTTAGCGGACTTGAGAATCTAGATCGTAAAACACCTTATCTTTTTATCAGTAATCATCGTGATATAGCCATGGATCCAGCTTTCTTAAATGTGGCCTTAATTGACGATGGTAGGGATAGTGTAAGAATAGCTATAGGAGACAACCTGCTAACAAAAGAGTTCGTTTCGGACCTGGCTCGAGTGAATAAAAGTTTCATTGTCAAAAGATCTGTCAAAGGGCGAAGAGAAAAATTAACAGCGCTGACTAAGTTATCTCGTTATATTAGGTGCTCACTAACTGAAGACAAATCTTCAGTTTGGATAGCTCAACGTGAAGGTCGCGCAAAGAACGGTATGGATAAGACAGAACCAGCATTACTAAAAATGCTAAGTTTAAGCAAGAAAAAATCACAAACCTTCGAGACGGGCTTTCGAGAACTAAATATTGTACCAGTGGCTATTTCATACGAGTTTGATCCTCTTGACATGGAAAAGGGGTTAGAGCTTCTCGAAAAATATAAAGAAGGCTGTTATAACAAAAATAAAGATGAAGATTTCCTAAGTATCTATAAAGGGATTATTGGTCGAAAGGGGTCAGTACACGTTGCTTTTGGTGAGCCATTAAGAAAAGACTACACTTCAGCTGATGAGGCTGCATTTGCAATGGATCGTCAAATCATTAGCAACTATAAACCCCATGCAACCAATTTATTGGCATATCATAAATTGTATGAATCTAGTGACAAGAGTGCTGCAATGGCAGCAGAAATTGAGTGTGACTGGGAAAAAATTACCAAGGAATTTAAAGAGAGAATTGAGGCTATTGACCCTGAATGCCAAAGAATTGTCCTTGAAATGTATGCTAACCCAATATTACAAAATATAAATCAACAATAATGACCCTAGACATAATTTCACAAGGAAAGATTCAGAAAGGCTATAGTAAGTTTTTAGAGAGTAATAGTTTGCGTCCAAGGTTGGGACAAAAACAAATGATATCTTTGGTTGCAAACACTTTAGGCGGAATCAAGCAAGACGAAGAAGGGTATAGAGTTTCTGATAATGGTATTTGTGTGGTTGAGGCTGGCACAGGTACTGGAAAAACTATTGCATACTTGTTATCGGCGCTTCCCTTAGCAAGGTTAATGGGAAAACAGGTAGTTATCGCAACAGGAACAGTCGCACTCCAAGAACAGCTAGTCAACAAAGACATTCCTTTATTGCTAGAAAGTACAGGGTGGGACTATAGTGTAAGCCTTGTTAAAGGGCGCGGCAGATACCTTTGTCCCTTGAAATTGGAACAATATCTTGATGCTGCCAAAGCTAAAGATGACGGCATATTCTTGTTTGATGATGAAGTTAATTTCAATCCTACAGCAAAGGTAATAAATAATTACCGTGATATGGATCAAGCTATCAACGAGGGTAGCTGGCCAGGAGACAGAGACAGCTGGCCTGAAGTTCTTGAAGATGTTGATTGGAGGCCTCTTACCGTAGATCGCCGTCAATGCTCAGGCAGACGATGTCGTCATATTGCAAAGTGCTGTTTTTTTAAAGCAAGAGACGAGCTAGAAAAATCTGAATGTATTGTTGCCAATCATGACCTAGTAATGGCTGATTTAGCATTAGGTGGCGGAGTAATACTGCCAGCTCCCAAAGATACTATTTATATTTTTGATGAGGCTCATAAGATTAGTGCTACTGCAATTAATCATTTTTCAAGCCAATGTCGTCTAAAAAATACTATAAATTGGTTAGGTCAGGTAAAAAAACAAATATTCGCTAAATCTCCACTTTTATCTGATATTCCATCACTTCAAGAAAGCTTTGAAAAAATAGGATATGCAGCAGAGGTATCAGAAAAACTTATAGGGTTAAGTTACCCGATCTTTGAAAAATTAATAGAAGAAAAAGAGGTCAACGATTCTTTATTGTGTTTTTCTCGTGGTGATCCCGGAGATCAAATTAGGGAAATTTCTGAAAATATTTCAGAAGAGCTAGCCCTACTTGCTGCCCTCATAAAAATATTAGCAGAGAGTTTGACGGATGCAATAGATGATCCACATTTCCCCATTCCACGACCGGATATAGAGCAATTATTTCAGCAAGCAGGAATGTGGCAGAGCAGAGTGGAAGCAATCAAGCGTTTATGGCAAAGCTATTCCCAGAACCCCAATCATGACTCTTTGTCTGGAAATGATTTGCTAGTTAAAAATCTGGAGAGGTCACCAAGTGCACGATGGTTGTCCCTAGAAGAGTCGAATTTAGGCCATCTAGACATCTGTTTGTCTGCATCTCCAACAGATGCTGGTAGTATATTTCAGCTCAATTTATGGGAACAATGTTATTCAGCTATCCTTACGTCAGCTACACTAAGAACGCTAGGAAGCTTCAACAATTTTAAGAAACGTGCTGGTTTATCGGACAAAATAGAGTGTGTAGCTGTAGAGGGGGCTTTTGATTTCTTCAGTGCGGGTGTTTTATCAATTCCAGATATTGGTGCTGATGGGAGTGATTCTGTTGCCCATACAAATGCCTTGATTGAAAAAATCCCTGAATTAATCAATTTCAAAGAAGGTACCTTGGTTTTATTTTCTTCACGTCGACAGATGGATTTAGTTTCAGAGGGAGTTTCTGCAGAGATCAAGAAAACTTTGCTTACTCAGGGACAATATGGACACCAAGAAATTGTTCGTCGCCATAAAAAAGCTATTGATGAGGGAAAAGGAAGTGTTATTTTTGGATTAGCAAGTTTTTCTGAGGGTATGGACTTTCCCGGCAGCTATTGTCAGCATGTCATCATAGCTAAGATACCTTTTTCAGTTCCAGATGACCCTATTTATTCAACAGTGTCTGAATGGATAGAGGAGAGTGGTGGTAATCCATTTATGGATCTCATGTTACCCGAAGCATCAATAAGATTACATCAGGCTTGCGGGAGATTGATCCGGACAGAAGCAGACAGTGGTAGAGTTACAATATTAGATCGACGAATTCTAACTAAGCGTTACGGAAAAAAACTATTAGCAGATTTGCCCCCTTTTAGTAGAGATTTCTAATAGATTTAAGAATTTATTCAAGTTACTTAGTTTATTGTATTAAGTTTAGATTGTATGACAAGCTTGATACTTTCTTGGTCTAAGCCAGCTAGGTTTAATTGATATTCTCGACTTCCATGAGTGATAAATTTGTCTGGAAGTCCTATGTGAAGTACATGCACTTGGCTATCTGAATAAGCCAAATGTTCACTAACAGAGCTCCCTGCTCCACCAGCAATCACGTTATCTTCAATAGTAACTAGCAGTATGTTTTCTTTAGATAGCTTATTTATAAGTTCTGTATCTAATGGCTTAACAAAGCGCATGTCTACAACAGTCGCGTTTAAGTCATCCCCTACTTTTTTTGCTATATCTAGCAAGGCGCCAAAGTTTAAGATTGCTAACTTTATCCCTTCACGGACTACTTCACCTTTTCCAACGGCTATAGCAGTCATCTTTTTGATTACTTTGACTCCAGGGCCAACTCCACGCGGATATCGAACAGCAACACATCCCTGATGAATAAATCCAGTGTAAAGCATTTGACGTGTTTGATTTTCGTCAGACGGTGTCATTATAATTAAATTAGGAATACAGCGCAGAAAAGTTATATCAAAGCTGCCCGCATGGCTTGCCCCATCTTCACCAACAAGACCGGCTCTATCTATAGCGAATAAAACATTAAGGTTTTGTAATGCTACATCATGAATAAGCTGATCATAGGCTCGTTGTAAAAAAGTAGAGTAAATTGCAACTACGGGCTTTATACCTTCACAGGCAAGTCCAGCCGCTAAGGTGACAGCATGTTGTTCTGCTATAGCAACATCATAAAAACGATCTGGGTAGCGCTGAGAAAACTCAACCATACCTGAGCCTTCAGACATAGCTGGGGTGACAGCTACAAGAGATGAGTCTTTTTTAGCCATGTCACACAACCAGTCACCAAAAATTTGTTGGTATTTCTTCTTTGTTTGTTTTATTGATTTCGATTTTTCTTTAACGGTTATATTCGATTCAATTTTATTTAGAGCGTGGTAACCAACAGGATCTGATTCTGCAGGCCCAAAACCTCTACCTTTTTGTGTAATTATATGGAGTAAAATTGGGCTTGAAAGAGACTTTAGGTTACCTAATGTTTTTATTAAAAGAGGAAGATTGTGGCCGTCAAGGGGGCCTATATAATTAAAGCCTAGCTCTTCAAACACAATTCCTGGTGCAACCATAGCTTTTAAATGCACTTCAGTTTTTTTAACAAATGCTGAAGCAGCAGGAACGGCCTTCAGCACTTTTTTACCGCCCTCTCGTATAGTGTTATAAAAACGACTTGACCAGATTTTAGAGAAATAAGTGGCGAGTCCACCAACATTATGCGAGATCGACATATTATTATCATTCAACACAACAAGAAGATCAGCATCTGTATGCGCAGTATGATTTAGTGCTTCAAATGCCATACCAGCAGTCATGGCTCCATCACCGATGATTGCCACAGTTTTTTTATTGCTACCTTTCAGTTTTGCAGCCAGAGCCATTCCTAGTGCGGCACTGATCGAGGTGCTTGAATGCCCAACACCAAAAGAATCGTATTCACTTTCCTCTCTTTGAGGAAAGGGCGATAATCCTTTAGCCTGTCTAATAGTAGTTATTTCTTCTCTTCGCCCAGTTAAAATTTTGTGTGGATAAGCTTGATGACCAACATCCCATACTAACTTATCGTCTGGTGTGTTGAAGATATAGTGAAGAGCAATGGTTAATTCAATAGCTCCTAGCCCTGCACCAAAGTGGCCGCCACTTTTACCGACACTGAATAAAAGATAGCCCCTTAGTTCATCTACTAATGTAAGCAGTTGATCCGAGTTTAGCCTTCTTAATTCGTGAGGATCACTGATAGTATCAAGCAGAGGAGTGTCTGGTCGATCAAGGGGTATGTTTTCAAAAGTTTTCGTCATCTATTTTGTATCCAAAATTAGAGTGCAATATTACACCAAATATGACCGTCGGTTTTGTTTAGATGAATTGTTTAAATTAGGATCGCTCTTGATTAAGTAGAGATTCAGAATTTTCTACTAATAATATAATCAGCAATCGCTCTTAACTGCTTTGCATCTTCATCAAATATCGAGAGTGCATTAACTGCTGATGCATGAAGCTCTAATATTTTTTCTTTAGCTCCGTTTAAACCAAGCAATTTAACATAGGTAGCCTTGTTTAAAGCTTGATCTGAACCAGCCTTTTTACCTATTATTTTAGTGTCACCTATTACATCAAGAATATCATCTTTGACTTGAAATGCTAAGCCAATTGATGAGCCATAGTTATCTAAAGCCTTTAACTGCAATGGTGTTGCCTGACCAGTAGACAATGCACCCATAATTATACTCGCATGTATCATTGCTCCAGTTTTCTTACGATGCATTAACTGCATTTTTTCTAGAGTCAATTTCTGATTCACAGAAGCAACATCTATTGCTTGTCCTTTGACCATACCTCTGTCACCAGCTGCATCTGCAAGACAAGCTATGAGACGAAGAGATAATTCTGGTTTGACTCTGTTGAGTTTAGTGAGTTGTTGAAAAGCCATGGTTTGTAGAGCATCTCCAGCTAGAATTGCCAATGCTTCACCAAAAACAATATGACAGGTTGGCTTGTTTCTTCTTAGACTATCATTATCCATTGATGGTAAATCATCATGTATCAGTGAATAGGTATGAATGAATTCCACCGACACAGATACCAAGTCAGTATCTTTGGTGATACCACCCAGGGCCTCTGCTGCAGCATATGCTAACGTGGGTCGTAAGCGTTTTCCTCCACTTAGAACACTATAACTGATAGTTTCATGCAAGCGGCTACTAGAATCTTTGTGTTCAGCAAGTACACATCCTAATTTTTTTTCGATTCTTTGTTGGCAATACTGCAAAAATTCTTCAAAATTTTCATTTTCCATTAAATTTTTTCAGGATCAAATGCTTTGAGCTCACCTGACCCCTTAGTTAGTATTTCAACTTTTAATTCAGCATCTTTCAGTGCCTGCTGACACTCACGGGTTATTTTAATTCCATCCTCAAAAAATTTAAGAGAATCCTCAAGACTTAAAGAGCCTTTTTCCATATCGTCTACTATCTTTTCTAATTCATTGATTTTTTTTTCAAAATCAATAGGGTCTTTTGATTTCGCCAAATCCATTAATATTCTCCAAAATTAAGTTTATAACATTAGCTAAGCTAAAACATGCGGTCAATTGTCAATCTGTTGAATCATTCAGCAAAATTATTTTTCCTGTATGTTCAAATATTTCCATTCTTGTATGAGCTTGAACAGCATCTGTTAATGAGTACACAGAATCAATAATCGGCTGTATTTTATTTTTGTTTAAGAAATCTAACATACTTTTGAACTCGTTATTGCTTCCCATTGTCGTACCTTGAATACGTATATGATTAAAAAAAACTTTGCCCATTGGAAGACCTTCAGGCGGACGACCTGCAGTAGATCCGAAGAACACATAACGCCCTCCTGGTAACAAAGTATCCAATATATCGTTAAATAAATTACCAGCAGCACTATCTATAACAACATCAAAACCACCTGATTGCTCAAATAATTTTTTATAACAATCCTCATTATGGTAATTTTCGCCTGCAGTCACACCGAGTTGTTTAGCATTATGGATCTTTTCTGTGCTGCTACTACTGACATAAACTTTAGATCCCAGACTCAAGCACCAAAGTATAACAAATGAAGAAACTCCTCCCCCTGCACCAGTCACTAAAACCTTTTGGCCTTTATGTATTTCAGCTTGAGTCACTACCGCTCTCCATGCAGTAAGACCTGCAAGCGGTATAGCAGCAGCTTGCTCCCAGCTGAGATGTTCTGGTTTTAAATAAACATCTTCTGCAGGGGTGCAAATATACTCCGCAAAGGTCCCTTGATCTGGCATTCCAAGTACTCGAAAATTAGGCCCATAATAAATTTCACTTTCCCCCCATTCTCTAGCCGGATAAAGAATGACTTCTTTGCCTAGTAGGCTCGAGTTAACTCCCTTACCTACTTGATCTACTATACCTGCTCCATCAGAGCCTGCTATACAGGGTACTTTAGTCCCTGGATATCCGCCTCGCGTAATCCAATAGTCTCTTCGATTTAGTGCTGAGGTACGGAGTTTTACGCGCACTTCACCTGGTGCAGGAGAAGGGGTTTTAACATCTCTTATTTCTAAACAGCTTGGCCCTTTTGTATTCGTTAGTACTACAGCTTTCATAAGAAACCTCTAAAATTACGATTATTCTTGCATTTTAATAGATTTTTAAGTAAAAATTTAGTCTTGTCTTCGGTATTTCTGTAGAATATAGCATCAATAGATGTGAGTTTAATCAATTACAATCTTGGGAGTAATAATGTCTTTATTTAAGGGCTTAATCTTTTTTTTGTCTGTTTGTAGTTTTTCTATAACAACTCAAGCCGCTCTTCCTTTATCAGACGATTCTGGTAATAAGCTGCCATCGCTGTCCTCTATGCTAAAAAAAGTAAATCCTGCAGTAGTCAATATAGCTACTTTTTCAACAAATAACCAAGCACAAAATCCCTTAATGAATGACCCTTTCTTTAGGCGTTTTTTCAATCAGCGTGGTCGCAATATGCCTGAGATGAAACAACCACGAAAAAGAAGACAAAGTGCTGGTTCGGGTGTGATAGTTGACGCCAAAAAAGGCATTATCATGACCAATTATCATGTAGTAAAGAATTCTGATGAGGTTCGAGTATCTCTTGTAGATGGCCGAGAGTTTACTGCCAAGATTAAAGGGGTTGACCCAGAACTTGATATAGCTATTTTAAAAGTAGACGCTAAAAATCTTTATGAAGTAAATTTTGCTGATTCTAATAAATTAGAAGTTGGAGATTTTGTTGTAGCGATAGGAAACCCATTTGGTTTAGGACAGACAGTTACAACAGGAATAGTTAGTGCTTTAGGTAGAACAGGTCTTGGTATCGAAGGCTACGAAAATTTTATTCAGACCGATGCTTCAATTAACCCCGGAAACTCTGGCGGAGCACTTGTAAGCTTGAAGGGTGATCTTATAGGAATAAATACTGCAATTATCGCCCCTTCAGGCGGTAATGTGGGTATTGGTTTTGCAATACCCATTAATATGGCTAAAGCTAGTATGGATCAAATTCTTGAAACAGGAGAGGTTAAGAGAGGCCAGCTAGGTGTATCTATACAAGACATTACTCCAGAATTACGTGAAGCTTTCTCTTTAAAAAATGGACAACAGGGGGTCCTCGTTACGGGTGTTGCAGAGGATTCTGAAGCAGAAGACGCCGGCTTAAAGGCAGGCGACATAATTATTGCTATCGATAAAAGAGCTACTAGCTCAGGAGGGCAATTAAGAAGTCAGATTGGGATAAAAGAAGTAGGTGACACAGTAAAAGTAAGCCTAATTCGTGAAGGAAAAATAAAAAAAATAACAGTAGGAATTGGCGAACAGCAAACCTCTTCTGTTGATGGAAAGATTCCTCCTCTCTTAGAAGGTATAACGTTAGAGAAGAGCTCTAAAGGAGCTGGTTTGGTGGTCGCAGACTTGCAGCCCAATTCACCAGCTGCTTATACTGGATTAAGACCAGGAGACTTAATAGTTGGCGTTAATAGAAAAAGAGTTAATGATTTGAGTGATTTCTATGAGGCAGTGAAGTTGAGTGAAAATTCAATTTTATTACAAATCAGTAGAAATGGTCGTCCAATGTACCTAGTTGTTCGTTAGGTTATTTTTTCACCTAAAAATAATCATGCTATATTTTTAGCAATAGCTGCATATAGTGGGTCACCGAGTGCTGGCGAACAATCGATCAGTTTTATGTTTTTAAAGCATTTGGTGTCGATTAGGAAAGATTTGACTAAGTAAGCACGTTTTTCCTCATCGAGCTGAAGCCATACAGAAGTAGCTTTTGACTCAAAAAATCTATTCGAAAAAGAAATAATTAATGGTGCATCCTTTTTCAAAACTCTCCCCATGTCTTTTAAAACAGACAGCGGGTCAGTTAAATAGTCAATAGAAACGCAAATTACCCCTGCATCAAACTGGTTGTCCTCAAAAGGTAGAGTGGGATTAGTGTTTAAGTTATGAGTAACCCACTCATCTAGCTGTTTGTTATGAAACATTTCTCTTTCATTCATACCTAAACCAGTTACAGAATCATAAGTATTTTCTTCTGGAAAGTGTGAAAAAAAACTACTCATAAGGTCTAAGATATGACCAGTTTTTGGGAGATACTTTTCATAGAGGTCTGTGACAGCGTCTATTGCTCCAAAATCTATATGGGCAACAAATCTGGGTATTTTATAAAATTTTTCATCCGCTTCTTCATCTATGCGTTTAAAGGCATCATTCGATAGCTGAAAGGATGTTTTTTTATCGAAATTCATTGTAGCAAGAGTAAATAATTTAAATAGATTTTACAAAGAAAAGTTGTCTATAAAGAAAAAGACTAACTATTAATAACAAATGAATGTCATATATTTAGATATAAAAAGATTTCAGATATAAGGTTGGGAGATGTCAGAAGGCTCTAAAAATTAGGGTCAAGTAGATCTTTGCATCTGAAATTTTAATATTTCTTATGAGCGAACAAACTCATCAATTATATTGTAATTTATTTATACATTCATATAGTGTGTTCATTGAAACTAAAATTGAAGATTAAAATATGAGTACAGATAAACCACGTAAACATTCACTAAAAATTGTAGATGGTCCAACTCAGGCTCCCAGCCGGTCTATGCTGAGGGCAGTAGGGTTTAGCGACGAAGATTTTAAAAAATCACAAGTGGGTATTGCCTCAACTTGGTCAATGGTGACGCCATGCAATATGCATATTAATACTCTTGCCGACGAGGTGGGTAAAGGTGTAGATAGCGCCGGTGCCAAAAGTGTGATTTATAATACTATTACCATATCAGACGGTATTTCTATGGGTACCGAAGGTATGAAGTATTCTTTGGTATCACGTGAGGTTATTTGCGATTCTATAGAGGCGGTCTCGGCTGGCATGGGGCATGATGGGATTATTGCTATTGGTGGCTGCGATAAAAACATGCCTGGTTGTTTAATGGGTCTAGCGCGCCTGAACCGCCCCTCCATCTTTGTGTATGGCGGGACGATTTTGCCTGGCGAAAACCATACAGATATCGTATCAGTATTCGAGGCTGTAGGTGGTTATGCGAACGGCGATATCCCTATCACTCAGTTGGATCATATTGAAAAAACGGCGATTCCTGGTCCTGGGTCTTGCGGCGGAATGTATACGGCAAATACCTTAGCTTCGGCAATCGAGGCTTTGGGTATGAGTATGCCGAACAGTTCTGCACAGAATGCTGTTTCAGATAATAAAAAACAAGATTGTGTTGATGCAGGAAAAGCTATTGTTTATTTGCTCGAACATGATATTAAGCCGTCCGATATTATGACAAAAAAGGCATTTGAAAATGCAATTACGCTAATTATTACCTTAGGAGGCTCTACTAATGCGGTCCTACATTTGATAGCAATGGCCGATACTATTGGGGTGAAGCTGACGCTAGATGATTTTGTGCGTATCGGTGAAAAAACACCAGTAATCGCCGATTTGCGTCCAAGCGGACAATATTTGATGTCGGAATTAATTGAAATCGGGGGCATTCAGCCACTGATGAAGCGTTTATTGGATGCTGGAATGCTTCACGGTGATTGCATGACAGTCACGGGAAAAACAATGGCCGAAAATTTAGCCGAGGTAACCGACTATCCCGAAGGGCAAAATATTATCTTACCTTTTGATAAGCCGATTAAAAAAGACAGCCATTTAGTGATACTAAGCGGTAATTTAGCGCCTGAAGGCGCGGTTTCAAAGATCACAGGAAAAGAAGGCTTAAGTTTTACTGGTACGGCCAAAGTATATGACTCAGAAGAGCAGGG
>CAZSMR010000027.1:0-16925 GCA_964608185.1 uncultured Porticoccus sp.
TTGAATTTCTGGAGGTATTTCATTGATATGATGAGTAGCCAATAAAATAGTTTTTTCCATTGCAAAGTAGCTCTCGAATAATTTTGAGGTACTGATGGGTAGATCTGATATCCAAACCACTAATTTCAGGCACAAATGAAATCTGAAGATCAGCAGACACTAGCCTTATTTTTTCCCTAAGCTCCCATAAGGTCGGAAGCTCTTTTCCTAATATTTTTACAAAAGACCCTTGTTGCGAAACTGGATAAATCTCTCTCGATAAAAGCTTAAGAAGTGTACTTTTGCCAGCTCCATTTGGACCAATTATAGCTGAGCTCTCTCCATTTCTTATAGCAACCGAAAGTCCATCAAAAACCTTTTTTTCATCACGATAAACTGTTGCATTAGATATATCTAAGAGTTTTTTGTTCAACATTAACTTGGCCTTTTTTAGCTGTAAATTTAGACTTTACAGCTATTTTATTATTTTATTTCCTCGCCTCTTGCTTGTTTATCTGCATGATACGACGATCGAACTAACGGCCCAGAAGCCACATGATTAAATCCAAGACGATATCCATATTCTGCATACTCAGCAAACTCATCTGGATGTACAAACCGTTCTACTGGAAGATGACTCTTTGATGGTTGAAGATATTGGCCAATTGTAATCATTTCGACTTCGTGATCTCTGAGATCGTCAAGCGTCCGCATTAACTCGTCTTTAGTTTCACCAAGCCCTACCATTAAGCCAGATTTCGTCGGTACCCTAGGATTAGAAAGTTTGTATTCATGCAGTAACTTGAGTGACCATTCATAGTTAGCACCTGGTCTTGCCTCGCGATACAGTCGAGAAACAGTCTCCATATTATGATTAAAAATATCTGGTGGTGTTGAGGAAAGAATATCTAACGCTACTTGCATTCTTCCACGAAAGTCAGGAACTAAAACTTCTACTTTCAGATCGGGACTTAAGATCTTTGCTTCGCGGATACAGTCTGCAAAATGCTGTGCTCCTCCATCCCTTAAATCATCTCGATCTACGGAAGTAACAACGACATATCGTAGTTTCATTTCATGAATAGCTTCAGCTAAGCTTTTAGGTTCATCCAAATCAAGTTTGTTCGGCTTTCCATGACCAACGTCACAAAACGGGCAGCGGCGTGTACAGATCTCACCCATAATCATAAAAGTAGCAGTACCGTTACCGAAGCATTCGCTAAGGTTTGGGCAGGCAGCTTCTTCGCAGACAGTTGAGAGCTTATTTTTACGGAGAATACTTTTAATTTCTTGCACTTTCGGTGAGGAGGATACACGAATTCTCATCCACTCCGGCTTACGAAGAAAATTTTCAGTAGGTATAACTTTCACAGGAATACGCTCAACCTTTTCTGCACTTCGTAATTTTTCACCCTGTTTTATTCGTCTTGTTCGCTGAGGAGGAGCTACATTAAGATCTGTCATAGTTTAGTGCTCAAAGTGTACAATTATAGTCGACCTTATAAAGCAGACTAAATGTTGTCGTAACATTATTACTAACAATTTAATCGAATTTAAATTTAACCTGATAATCATTATACCCCAATTTTTTTGCCAAAATATTGGCCATATGTGAAGAAATATCTGCTAAAGCAACATTTTTTTTCAAAACATCAACTACCTGTGTCATCTCTACATCCAAACCACAAGGATTTATTCTTGACCAGGGCTCTAGATCCATATCGACGTTCAAATTAAACCCATGGTAACTGCAACCACGACGAATTCTTAACCCTAGAGAAGAAATTTTTTTAATACCAACCAAACTTGTCGTTGCATCACCTACAAAAACTCCTGGTGCTTTAGCATTTGTCGTAGCACTTATACCCCAATGTGATAAAGTTTCTATAACGGATTTTTCAATCATACTTACAATATCTCTGATACCAATACCGAGACGCTCTAGATCTATAAGTACGTAGCCAGTAATTTGACCTGGACCATGATAGGTCACATGTCCACCTCGATCACACTGAATAACTGGTATATTTCCTGGCCGGACAATATGGTCTTCATTTCCCGCTTGTCCTTGTGTAAACACAGGAAAATGCTCTAAAAGCCAAATTTCATCTGGAGTAATTTCTTGACGCTGAGACGTAAATAGTTTCATAGACTCAAAAGTATCTAGGTATTGCAAGCAACCTAAATTTCGAACAATTAAGCTAGGGGAAAAGATTTGGCGCATAAAAATAACTTACAAGACTATCTTCACTAAGGGGTTAATTTTTAAATTATCAAACAAATTCTGCAGTTGATCTACACCTGTAGCTGTTATGACTACAGTGATAGCTTGAAAGTTGCCGTTTTTACTATCTCTGACTTTTATTTTTGATCGATCAAAACCTGGTGAGTGTTTTTCCACTACAGCCATTACCAATGCTTGCAGCTCATCCCCAAAATCACCTAGAATTTTAATAGGATACTCACAAGGATACTCGATTTTAGGTGCCTTTTGAGATTTATCTATTTTTAGATCCTCTATGAAGGAATATTTAGAGCTACCTTGATTTTTCATTTCTCTGTAAAGCTCATAAACAACATTTCAAGTGAATCTAATAGTCTCGAAAGGAAACTTGCCTCATCTACGGAATGCTGAGCAATAATTGGGAAATCAGCAAGTATATCTCCTTCGTAGGATACAGACATTCTACCAAGCTCTTGTGATATGTTAATAGGAGCTTCAATCATTCCATCAAGCAATATTTGTGAATCAAGATCTTTTTTGGATCCTTGCGGTATTGTGAGAAAAACATCTTCTGGAACAATTAGGTTTACTTGATCTTCAGTTCCAAACCATACCGGTGCATTCTTCTCTACCACATCACCTGCAGTATAAATCTTATTAGTTTCATAATAACGGAATCCATATGCTAGGAGTTTTTGGGATTCTTGCGCTCTTGCTTTCTCGGTTTTTGCTCCCATGACTACAGAGATTAGTCTCATACCCTTGCGAGAGGCTGAAGCCACTAAACAGTATCCAGCTTCTTCTGTATGTCCAGTTTTTAGACCGTCCACTGTACTATCTCTCCAGAGTAATCGATTCCGATTTGGCTGATTTATATCGTTATATTTGAAGTATTTTTCTGCATAAATATTATATTGATCAGGGTGATCGTTTATAAGTGCGCGAGACAATAAAGCTAAATCTCTTGCGGTGGTTAAGTGGCCCTCATCAGGCCAACCTGTGGCATTATTATAATGCGTTCCTGACATACCAAGGAGTGCCGCTTGCTGATTCATAATATCTGCAAAAGCACTCTCACTACCGGCAATATACTCAGCTAGAGCCACAGAAGCGTCGTTTCCTGATTGAATAATTACCCCACGCAGTAAATCAGATAAAGCTACCTGTGTACCCTCACGTACAAACATTTTAGATCCACCCATTTTCCATGCTGTCACGCTGATAGGCACTTGATCATCTTGATTTACCTTACCACTACTGATGTCAGAAGCGACTATATAACTTGTCATAATCTTTGTAAGGCTAGCGGGTGGAAGCTGTTGATCTGCACTATGTTCAATTAAAACTTTGCCTGTATTAGCATCCATTAAAATCCATGCGCTAGCTGCAAGTGCTGGTGGTGCAGGAATCAATATTTTTGCTTGAGCAGGAGCTATGCAGCTGATCAAGAGGACTATTGACCAAACAATGAACATTTTTTTTTGCATAATATTAAACCACTTCATAAATTAGTTTCACCAAATCACTCTTAAAACTCTTCGAAATCAATAGCACTGTTCCGTAATCCAAATTATTCTAACATGGGCTTAAGTTCATAACAGAAAAATTAGTTTCCCGCTAAAAACTCCAGTTACCTACTGTGCCTGATAAAAGTGCTTATTTTTAGTTAGCTAAATTATACTACTGACTAGCCCTGCTCAAAATCAGCTGACTTAATTCATGTACTGCCATTGCATAAAGATGACTATGATTATATCTAGTTATAACGTAAAAATTATGCAGCCCAAGAAAAAAATCTTTGCCTTTAGCTGCTTCGAGAAGTAAAGGTAACGCCTTATCATCGTCCGGAAGAGGCTGCAAAGAAAAGAAGCCTAGTTTTTTTAAATCTCCAACATTTTTCTTGAGTGAAAGCTTATTTACTATAGATTGATCATAATCCATTGCAAATTTAGCAGGAACAATAACTTTTTCTGCTACTTTCCATCCATGCTGAAAAAAATAATTAGCAACACTACCTATAGCATCAGCTGTATTATTCCATATATCTGAATACCCATCTCCGTCGAAATCAACAGCGTAACTACGATAACTACTAGGTATAAATTGTCCGTAGCCCATTGCTCCTGCATACGACCCTTTTAAAGATAAAGGATCTTGATTTTGCTCCTTGCATAACAAAAGAAAACTCTTTAACTGCTTCGTAAAAAATGCGCTACGTTTTGGGTAATCAAACGCTAGGGTTGTTAGCGCATCAATAACACGGTAATTTCCTTTATTTCTTCCGTAAGACGTCTCCACACCAATAATCGCAACAATAACTTCTGGGGGAACATTATATTTTTTTGACGCTCTGGTTAAATTTTCATGATTTTTAAGCCAGAATTTTATCCCTTGATCAATTCTTCTCTCTTGAATAAAAATTTTCCGATATTCTGCCCAGGTCTTTACTTTTTCAGCCGGCCGATTCATTGCATCGATAATCGATTGCTGTTTGTTTGCACTTTGAAGAATAAGCAACACATCTGAGCGGTCTAGTTTATGTTCACTTACTACCTGATCAATAAATTTTTGAGCATCTGGATGCGCTGTATAATCAGCTGAAACTGACGACGAGACTAATGTTGAGATAAAAATTAAAATTAAAGAGGATCTTATATATATATTCATACTTATTTCCTGCAAATTTATTAAAAGAATATTTTTTTAACTTAGCCATCACGTCTTTTTTCTATCAGGTTTCTTTCTGTACTAATAGCCATCAGGACGCCAAATCCACACATCAGTGTAACAACAGATGTCCCGCCAAAACTCATAAAAGGTAGAGGTACACCAACAACAGGTAAAATACCTGAAACCATCCCTAGATTAACAAAAATATATACAAAGAATAAAAAAGTGTAACTACCAGCAAATAATTTACCAAACATACTCTGTGCGCGCATGCTTATTATTAGACACCTTATTATAAGGGCTGCATATAAAGCTATAAGTACCAAAATACCGAATAAACCAAATTCTTCGGCAAATACAGCAATTATAAAATCTGTATGGCTTTCTGGAAGGAAATCAAGCTGAGATTGCGTACCATACCCCCAACCTTTACCGCTAAATCCACCAGAACCAATAGCAATAGTAGATTGAATAATATTCCAACCTGCACCATATTTATCAGATTCTGGATCAAATAAGGTAACAATTCTCTGCCTCTGATACCCGTGCAGCCCATAAAACCACATCAAAGGCATTGCAACTGCTAGAGAACAAGAAGATGTAATTAAATAAACTCTTGGTAGCCCCCCAAGAAATAATACTGAAAATCCGGCTACTGCAACCAAAATTGATGTTCCTAGGTCGGGTTGTATTGCAATTAATGTCACAGGAGCGGCAATTAATAATAATGAAAAAAAGATGTGCTTAAAACTTGGAGGAAAACTTCTTTTAGCTATGTAACTAGCTAATAATAAAGGTATCGCAACCTTTAGAATTTCTGAAGGCTGAAATTGAATCCCTACGTCCAACCATCGTTGTGCTCCATTTTTTTCGATACCTAAGAATGGTATCGCTAGCAATAAAATAACGCCGCCAATATAGGGAATAAAAGCCCAACGCTCAAAAAATCTAGGTTGAACTTGCGCTATTACTAACATCAATATAAAGCCAATACCAAAACGAAGCAGTTGAGATTTAATCAGAGCGGTGCTTTGGCCGCTGGCACTAAAGAGTACAGATATTCCTATACCAGCCAAAGCCACAAGTAATATCAACATAGGCAAGTCGACATGAAATCTATCCCACTGACTACGAGTATCATAGAAAGCAGAGTTTCCTTGGTTCATGCGTCTGACAAAATCACCTTGGCCCATCAAAAGTCCTTAAATCCTTTACTCGAAGATCAATAAAAAAACATGCTATGGTAAATTCTCATAAGGCTACAGGATATAAATCCATGTAAGCCTCAATTACTTTTTTTGCAGCAGGGGCGGCGCGTGCAGAGCCACTACCACCATTTTCTATAATGACTGCTATTGCAATTTTAGGGTTATCACTTGGGGCGAAGGCTATAAATAAAGCATGGTCACGATTCTTTTTTGCGGTAGTTGCGATATCATATTTTTCTTTTTGCTTAATGCCTATTACTTGAACAGTTCCAGTCTTTCCCGATATTTGATAATCAATTCCCTGATTGAGACGTCTTGCTGTGCCTCTTGGGCTATGTACAACATCCTTCATAGCCTTATGAATATAATTCCAGTTTGCTTTAGAAATTTCAATTTTTCTCTTCACTGAAAGAAGTTTATTTTTACTACGCACTACTTGCGGAATCGGTATTTCTCCCTGAGTTGCCAGACCGGCAGTCATAACAGCTAGCTGGATAGGTGTTGTAAGTGTGAACCCTTGTCCTATACTAGCGTTTACCGAGTCTCCTGGATACCAGGTTAAGTTATGGGTCTTTTGCTTCCAAGTTTTCGATGGCATGATTCCATTTCGCTCAAGAGGCATGTCAACTCCAGTTTTCTGCCCAAGACCGAAGCTGGAACCATATTTATGAAAAATATCTATGGGCATCAATGTACTTAAATTGTAAAAAAAAGTATCACAAGACTGAATTACTGCATCGTTTAAGTGAATATTATGGCCATGTCCTCCTTTCTTCCAATCACGATATTTATGATTAGAGTTAGGTAGTTGAAAATAACCTGGATCATATATTTTATAATTTTCTTTGATTATTTGTTCATTGAGTGCGGCTAACCCATATACCGGCTTCATAGTGGATCCGGGCGGATACTGCCCGCGCAAGGCTCTATCAAATAGAGGTTTTGTAGATGAGCTTACTAGCGAATTATAATTCTTGTAACTTATACCAGTAACAAACTTATTGGGATTAAAGCTTGGGGCGCTTGCCATAGCTAAAATTCCTCCAGTTTCAATCTCTAGAACTACGACAGCTCCTTTTTCTCCCTCCAAAACCTCATAAGCTGTTTCTTGCAACCGGTAATCCAAGTATAAATGTAAGTCTTCACCATCAATAGGATCCTCCTGGTCAAGGTTGCGCATTACACGGCCTAAATTATTAACTTCTACTGTCTGATAGCCGACTCTACCTAAAAGATCATATTCATATTTTTTTTCTACTCCAGATTTACCTAAAACAGAAGTTCCCGCATAAAGAACAGGATCTAAATCATCTATCTCGTTGTCACTAATACCACCCACATAACCAACCAGATGTGCAGTATTCAGACCAAAAGGATATTCCCTCAAAAGTTTAACGGTAACCAATACCCCGCGAAGATCGAATTGGTTAACAGCAAGTATTGCTCGCTCTTCTTCACTTAAATCTAATTTTAGTGATATAGGCTCAAACGGTCGTCGTTTTCGTTTTAATTTTTTATAGAACTGGTTTCTTTGAAAATCAGATAGAGTTATCAGTTTAGAGATTTTTGATAATAATAAATCAAGACTATCTGTACGCTCATTGACAATAGATAAATTAAAGCTGACTCTATTTTGTGCCAATACAATACCATTTCTATCATATATATCTCCTCGTATGGGGGCTATTGGCTGAACAAGCACACTATTACTTTCAGATCTTGTCATAAATTCTTCATAATTTATTATCTGTAAATAATAATAACGACCAATCAATACCGAGGTTAAAACTACCATCAACAGCGAGCCAACTAGGAGTCGCACATAGAATTGCTGGCGCTCAAACTGAGGAGATTGAAAAGGTTGATAATTATCCATACCTGAGATTGTAACGTGAAGCTATTTATTTTCACTGAAAATTTACTGAAAGTAAGAAAAAAATCCATAAAAAAAGCGAGGTGTTACCTCGCTTTTTAAAAAACTTCTGGGAATAACAATTTATGAAGAAGGTTTTTCCTCACTTTCTAAATCACCATCCTGATTTGAAATAGATTTTTCTACCTTGTCGGCATCAGATATTTCGGTCTCTTTCTCTATTTCTTTCATAGAAAGTTTAATACGACCTCGGGCATCAACATCAAGAACTTTTACACGAATTTCTTGCCCTTCCTTTAAATAGTCTGTGACTTTTTCAACTCGCTCTTGTGCAATTTGAGAAATATGCAAAAGTCCATCCGTGCCTGGCATGATTGTAATAAACGCACCAAAATCAACAATCCTAGCAACAGTGCCATTATAAATCTTTCCTACTTCGGCCTCAGCTGTGATCTCCTCAATACGAAAAATAGCATCATTTAATCCATCAGAGTTATCACTATAAATACGTATGACGCCATCGTCATTAATATCAATAGTAGCTCCCGTTTCTTCTGTTAAAGAGCGAATAGTAGCCCCGCCCTTACCGATAACGTCACGGATTTTATCTGCATCAATTTTCATTGTATGGTATCGAGGTGCCGCTTCAGAAACTTCATTACGTGAGATTGCAAGAACCTTGTTCATCTCACCAAGAATATGCAGTCTGGCGTGAAGGGCTTGCTCTAATGCGGCTTCCATGATCTCTTCTGTTATGCCCTCAATTTTAATATCCATCTGCAAGGCTGTAACACCAGCAGCTGTTCCCGCAACCTTGAAATCCATATCACCTAGGTGATCTTCATCGCCTAAAATATCTGTAAGTATGGCAAATCCACTTTCTTCTTTAACTAAACCCATAGCAATACCAGCAACTGGAGCTTTAAGAGGAACACCTGCATCCATTAACGATAAGCTAGCCCCACATACAGAAGCCATTGAGCTAGATCCATTAGATTCAGTGATCTCAGATACCACCCGAATAGCATAAGGAAACTCCTCAGGTGTAGGTAGTACAGCAGTAATACCACGTCTAGCTAATCTACCATGGCCGACCTCTCGTCTGCCTGTAAAGCCCATACGACCACATTCACCAACAGAGTAGGGTGGAAAATTATAGTGCAACATAAACGGATCTTCGCGCTTACCTTCGAGAGCATCAATTAATTGAGCATCCCTCATAGACCCTAAAGTAGTTGTAACTAATGCCTGAGTTTCTCCGCGTGTAAAGAGTGCTGTACCATGAGCTTTTGGCAACACACCTGTTTCTACATCAATGGCTCTTACAGTTTTACTATCTCGACCATCAATTCGTGGCTCACCTCGAGTAATGCGACCACGTACGATTTTCTTCTCAAGCTTTTTGAAGCCATCTCGAATATCATCTTCGCTGATATTTTCGATTTTACCTGCTAATTTCATCGCGTCATTACGGAGGCTATCTAGTTGAGTAACTCTATCTTGCTTGTCAGTCGTACGATATGCGTTATCTAAATTTTTACCTATTTCAGAGCTTAATGCTTCGGATAGTTCTACATTCTCTGGTGTTGGATGCCAATCCCAACTTGGCTTAGAAGCTACATCCGCTAAATCTGAGATGACCTTAATCACGGCTTGCATTTCTTGATGAGCAAAAAGTACTGCACCTAGCATAGTATCTTCTGCTAACTCATTAGCTTCAGACTCCACCATCAATACAGCATCCTTAGTACCAGCTACAACCATATCTAGATCTGAATCAGACAAATCAGAGTAAGTTGGGTTCAGTATATAGCCGACATCTGGCTTATATCCAACACGAGCACCACCTACAGGGCCACTAAATGGAATTCCAGAGATAGATAACGCGGCAGACACGCCAATCATCGCTACAATATCTGGATCAATATTTTTTTCAGCCGACACTACAGTGCAAACTACTTGTACTTCGTTTTTGAAGCCATCAGGAAACAAAGGACGAATAGGGCGATCTATTAAACGAGAAGTAAGAGTCTCTTTTTCATTTGGTCGACCCTCGCGTTTAAAAAAACCTCCGGGTATTTTACCAGCAGCATATGCTTTTTCTATATAATGAACACCAAGAGGGAAAAAATCTTGGCCATCTTTCGCATGTTTATTTGCGACAACTGTACAAAGTACTGACGTGTTGTCCATGGTACACAAAACCGCAGCTGTAGCTTGGCGAGCTATACGTCCAGTTTCAAGTGTGACAGTATGTTTTCCATACTGGAATGTTTTGATTACGGGTTTCATAAAATTCAATTCCTATTAGTTTTTCATATTTTGAAGTCCTGTGAAAAACCAGAAGTAAGCTGCTCGTGTTACCAATAACTACCTATAAAATAATATTTTGTAAAAAATTTCTTACATTTTTAGTAACTATTGGTAACTCGATCAGCCATAACATATAAAGGTCTTCTTTTGACTTCATTATAGTTACTGGCTGCTCCTATAGAAGCAGCCAGTAACTCTCTTATCGACGCAATTCAAGTTTAGTAATTAAATCTACGTAGCGCTTAGCGTCTTTACTTTTTAAATAATCAAGCAGTTTTCTTCGTTGGTTCACCATGCGAATTAGTCCGCGACGTGAATGATGATCTTTCTTGTGATCGCCAAAGTGGCTTTGTAATTTATTGATATTTGCTGTCAATAAGGATATCTGGACTTCCGGGGAGCCAGTATCACCTTGGGTTGTTGAGTGATTTTCAATAATGACTTTTTTTTCTTCTGCACTTAACATATATTTCTCCAATATGCGGTTCAAGATCTAGAGAACCCGCGCATATTTACAGGTACTCCATTAGTTTAACTTTAAATAAATTAAACTACTAAACGCTTGGGTGTGAGCTTACCGTCAACTGCTACTTCGCCGACACCTAAAAATAGACCTTCCTTTTGGAAGACGCGCACTATATCTCCTTCTGTGCCTTCGCGAAAGACCTGAGGTGCTACTACAGGCTGTCCTTGGCAAAAATAAAAAGTAGTACTTGCAGATAAATACACTGCCAAAAGGTGCTGAATTCCTGCATCTATGGGCTTAAGCAAGCAATCTAGATCTTCCATAAGCCCAGTTTTTTCTATCGACTCTAACTCCTCCTGAGTAATCGATTCACTTTGATCAAACTGACCAACTGCATCTCTATGCAACTTTGATACATACGCGCCGCAACCCAATAACGCTCCTATATCTTCAGCCAAACTTCTGATATAAGTACCTTTACTACAGTGAATTCTTAAATCTATTTCCGGAAATTTACCGGAACGAAAACCCATCACTTCTAATGAATAGATTTTAATTTCGCGCGCTTTTCTATCTACACTTATACCTTTTCTAGCCAGTTTATAAAGTCGCTGTCCTTTATGCTTTAGTGCAGAATACATTGAAGGAACCTGAGCAATATTTCCACGAAAGCTAGCTAAAGCTTTTTGTATCTTTTCTATTTCTAAATCTTGAGCTCCCAGCTCAGAAATAATATCGCTACCAGCGTCACCACTAGCTGTAGAAATTCCGAAACGTATTGTTGCACTATATTTTTTATCTGCATCCAAAAGGAACTGAGTAAATTTTGTTGCCTCACCAAAACAAATAGGTAAAACTCCTGTAGCTAGTGGGTCTAGACTTCCAGTATGGCCAGCTTTAGCTGCAGAAAACAAACGCTTAGTTTTTTGTAAAGCTCCATTTGATGAAATTCCTAGTGGTTTGTTTAACAACAAAATTCCATCCACTTGACGTCCTTTGTTGCGGCTCCCCAATTTTAATCTTCCTCAAGACGATCTATAGACGATTCATCTTGTTCATTTTTTTGTTGTTCATCCAAATATATTGACTGTTCTATCAGGGCTTCTAAAGCCTGTCCCCTTTTACCACTATGGTCATATATAAATCTGAGCTTTGGAGCTATTCTCAGCTGCATTTCAGAAGCAATCCTAGTTCTCAAAAAACCAGCTGCTCCGTTCAGAATCTCTGTCGCGTCAAGACTTTTTTCTTCAGAGTCTAATCCTACAAAGGTTACATAGATTTTTGCGTTAGCAAGGTCTCGATTAATTTCTACAGCCGTAATATTAGCCATCATGAGCCTTGGATCTCTCACTTCATCGCGAATCAACTTTGATAATTCTCTTTGCAGAGCATCTGACACTCTGTCTTTGCGGGTGAACTCTCTAGGCATAAATCTAAGCCCCAATTTATAGTTTTCGTGCTATCTCAATGATCTCATAGACTTCAATTTGATCACCAGCCTTAATGTCATTGTAGTCTTTTACGCCAATTCCACACTCAACTCCATTACGAACTTCGCTAGCCTCGTCCTTAAAGCGCCTCAGTGATTCTAGTTCTCCCTCATAAATCACTACACTTTCTCTTAAAACTCGAATGGGTTTATTACGAAATACTGAGCCCTCTATAACCATACAGCCAGCAATGGCGCCAAATTTTGGTGATCCAAACACATCTCTAACTTCTGCAATACCAAGAATATTCTCACGTCTTTCAGGGGACAGAAGACCGCCTAAGGCTTGGCGTATGTCATCTAAGACATTATAAATAACGCTATAATATCTAAGATCTAGCCCCTCTTCTTCTGATAAACGTCGGGCTGAGTTATCAGCTCTTACATTAAATCCTATTACTGCGGCACTAGAAGAGATTGCTAAATTTATATCTGATTCGCTAATTCCCCCAACGCCTGAACATATAACTTCTACCTCAACCTCGTCATTCCCCATTTCATTAATAGTAGAAAGTATAGCCTCTAAAGATCCTCTTACGTCAGCCTTAATAACAACAGGTAGGCGACTTTTTTCTTGCCCTCCCTCAAACTTGGAAAACATTTCTTCTAGCTTTGCAGTTTTCTTAAGAGAAGCGCTTTCGTCACGAGCTTTATTTTGCCTTATCTCCGCTAATTCTCGTGCCTTTTTCTCGTCGGAAACTACAAGAAATTGATCCCCAGCAGCTGGTGGAACATCTAAGCCTAAAACTTCAACCGGAATGGAGGGTCCTGCATCTACTACTCCTTGACCTGCTTGATCTGTCATTGCTCGGATACGACCAACACTTTCTCCTGCAAGAACAAGATCTCCTTTACTTAATTTTCCCGCTTGCACTAAAATTGTTGCGACAGTACCCCGCCCTTTCTCAAGTCTAGACTCAATTACTACACCTTTAGCGGGAGCAGTATAAGATGCTTGTAGTTCAAGTAATTCTGCCTGTAAAAGAACCGCTTCTATTAAACTATCTATCCCTTCTCCTGTTTCCGCGGAAACTTCAACAAATTGAGTATCTCCACCCCATTTTTCAGAAATAACTCCCAAAGCAGACAATTCATTAGTAACTCTTTCAGGATCGGAGCTCTCTTTATCAATTTTATTTATTGCTACTATGATGGCTACATCTGCTGCTCGAGCATGTTGTATAGCTTCTTCTGTTTGTGGCATTACCCCATCGTCAGCGGCTACTACTAAAATGATCACGTCTGTACTTTGTGCACCACGAGCACGCATAGCTGTAAATGCTGCATGTCCTGGTGTATCAAGAAAAGTGACCATACCTTTTGGAGTGTCTACATGGTATGCCCCTATGTGTTGTGTAATACCTCCTGCTTCACCTGAGGCCACTTTACTTTTTCTAATATAATCAAGAAGCGAGGTTTTACCATGATCAACATGACCCATAACTGTAACAACTGGTGCGCGTGGTTTCAGTACCTCTTTAACCGCAGGTTGTAATTTACTTATCAATCTTTCTTCTATTTGTACTTCAGAAATAGCCTCGGCATTATGTCCTAGCTCTTCAATGACAAGTATTGCAGTATCCTGATCTATAGATTCGTTAATAGAGGCAGTAGTTCCCAAACTCATTAGTGCCCTGACAACGACAACTGCTTTAATTGACATTTTTTGTGCAAGGTCAGTAATAAGAATCTCTTCTGGAACATCAATTTTAAATATAACTTTATCTACTGGCTTTTTGAAGGTATGAACATTTTTAATTTTTGCGATTTTTGCACCGGTTCGAAGACGTGGTTTTTTTTCTTCATCTCTTTCTTCATCGGCTGCTTTTATTAGATCTACAATTTTACGTTTTGGTTCTTTTGAAACAATACGTTTTTTTGGTTTTTTTAAGTGTTCTTCTTTATCATCATTATTGGGTTCTGCGGTATAATTTTTTTGATATTTTTTAGTTGGCTTTTCTGGTTCCGAAGAAGGTTTGTTAACAACAGGTAGGGTATCTTTTAATGGTGATTTAGATAGTTTTTCTACGTCTGCTTGCTCTTGTTTTTCTGTGGAGTTAGCCGAAGATACTTTTGTGTCGTTAGTAGGAGTATCTTGTAGTGCTTGACGAGCGACTATTGCGGCCTGTCTTTTGTCTTCAACATCAACAGCTATGAATGGTTCTGATGTTATATTCTCAGTGTCGGGCTCTTCGCCATCTAGAGGAGTTTCCTCGCTACGTTTAACATAAGTCCTTTTTTTTCGTACTTCAACATTAACTGTTTTCCTACCGGCACTTGTTTTGAGTGTACTAAGTGTTTTTCGCTTAAGCGTAATTTTCTTTGGGTCACGTTCTTCGTTAGCATGTAGACTTTTTAGATGGGCCAACAAAACTCGTTTATCTTCGTCGCCCACAGTCGCGTCATCACTATTTTGTGACAAACCCGCTTCCTTCATCTGCTTTAGAAGACGGTCTACGGATGTCCCTACAACTTTGGCAAGTTCACTTACAATGACGTCAGCCATTAACATTCCTCAATTTTTAACTTTCTACGTTATTTCTTTTCTTTATCGTCAGCAAACCATGGAGCACGTGCTGCCATGATTAACTCAGCCGCTCTTTTCTCATCTAAACCTTCTATGTCTAATAGATCATCAACTGCCTGCTCGGCCAAGTCTTCCATTGAAATGATGCCAGAAGTAGCCAATCGTTCTGCTAGTTTCTGGTCCATTCCTTCCATTTCGAGCAAGTCTTTTGCAGGTTCTTGAGCATTCTGTTTAGGAGTCAACGCCATTGTTAACAATGCATCTTTGGCTCTAGAGCGTAATTCCTCTACTAAATCCTCATCAAACCCCTCTATGTTCATCATTTCTTCTAATGGGACGTAAGCCACTTCATCAAGAGATGCGAATCCTTCCTCGGATAAAACTATTGCTATATCTTCATCTATGTCCAATTTTTCTTTAAAAAGATCAACCAAGTTGTGAGACTCTTGTTCTTGCTTTCCTTGAGCTTCTTCGGTTGTCATAACACTTATTTTCCAGCCAGTTAGCTCAGATGCAAGTCGAACATTTTGTCCACTTCGACCAATAGCCATTGCCAAAGAACCTTCTGATACAGCCACATCCATCGAACCTGACTCCTCATCGACAATTATAGACTCTACTTCTGCTGGTGACATTGAATTAATAACGAGTTGTGCTGGATTATCATCCCATAGAACAATATCTATTCTTTCGCCATCAAGCTCGTTAGAAACTGCTTGAACTCTAGCACCTCTCATTCCAACACATGCACCGATAGGGTCAATTCGCCCATCATTCGTTTTTACAGCAATTTTAGCTCTTGACCCCTGATCTCTTGCAGCACCACGAATCTCAATGACTTGTTCAGCTATTTCTGGAACTTCAATACGAAATAGTTCTATTAGCATCTCGTTGCACTTACGACTAAGGAGCAGCTGTGGTCCTCTATTTTCCGGGTTTATGCCTTGTAATATAGCCCTTACTCTATCATTTACTCGAAAAACTTCGCGACCTACTAGCTCTTCACGAGGCAAAATACCCTCGGCATTATTACCTAAATCGATAAGAACGTTATCACGTGTAACTTTTTTTACAGTGCCACTAACTAATTCACCAACTTGGTCAATAAACAACTCGACAACTAAATCTCGCTCAGCATCTTTTACTTTTTGAACGATTACCTGTTTTGCTGTCTGTGCTGCTATTCGACCAAAGCCAACATCTTCAATTTTTTCTTCGAACACATCACCAGCTTTAAGATTAACATCTTTTTCATGAGCTTCTTCAAGGGTAAATTGGGTTCCGAGTTCAGCCATGGTGTCATCATCCATTACATCCCACCATCGAAAAGACTCGTAAGCGCCTGTCTCGCGATCAATAGTTACACGAATATTAGACTCTTCATCGTAGCGTTTTTTAGTCGCCATTATTAGTGCTGACTCTATAGCCTCAAATATAACCTCCGGGGATACACCCTTTTCATTTGATACCGCTTCTGCCACCATCAGGATTTCTTTGTTCATTTTTCAGCCTCGTGACTATCCTCAAAAACTAGGGATAATGTTCGCCTTTTCAATACTATGAATTGGGAAAATGAATTCGCGACTATCTACCGTCAACAAAACGTTCTCCCCTGATATTCCATCTAAAAGTCCTTTAAAATTTCGTCTGCCTTTATGAGGCAAACGCAGTCTTAGGGCAACCTTGCTTCCCTTATACTGATCAAATTGAATGAGCGTGTATAGCGGCCTATCGAGACCTGGAGAAGAAACTTCTAATGTATATTCATTAGTAATCAAATCTTCCACGTCGAGCAAACTTGCAACCTGTCGACTGACCTTTTCACAGTCTTCAACTGTAATTGGATTCTTATCAATATATATTCTCAGGACAGCGTGTCGCCCAGAAGATTGATACTCCAAACCCCAAAATATACAATCTAACGCGCTTGCCACTGGGGCAACTAATTCTATAAGCGCATCCTCTTTAGTGGCCACTGTAACCTCTCGATCCACCTAATTTTAGGTGTTTCATCTATTTAAATCTGCAACCCGTACCGCCTAACAAAAAGCCCCAAAAAGGGGCTTTTTTAACGTGAATCTCTTCAACGCCATAGCATAGACAAAGTAAATCTATGCAAAATTGGTAGCGGGGGCTGGATTTGAACCAACGACCTTCGGGTTATGAGCCCGACGAG
>CAZSMR010000028.1:0-6967 GCA_964608185.1 uncultured Porticoccus sp.
GGCGTTGCAGCGAGCTTGTCCTACGAGAATGGGATTTTAGTTCGAGGTGGAACTCGTGGTGATGGCAAAACCGGAGAAGATATAACAGATAATGTCAGAACAATTTTTTCAGTACCCCTGAGACTAAATACAAAGTCGCCACCAAGATTCCTCGAAGTTAGAGGAGAGATTTATTTACCAAAAATAGGCTTTAAAAAAATAAATAGAGAAGCTATAAAAAACGATGGAAAAGTTTTTGTTAATCCTCGTAATGCTGCTGCAGGAAGTCTCCGCCAGCTAGATTCAAAGATCACTGCATCTAGACCATTAGAAATGTCAGTTTATAGTCTTGGTGCAATTGAAGGACAACTATCTCCAAAGACACACATAAAAACCTTAGAGCTACTTAAGTCCTGGGGATTTCTTGTTAATCCTTATACAGAAGAAGCAAAAGGTATAAATTCTTGCATAAAATATTACCAAAAAATTTTTGATGCCAGAGGTGGGCTACCTTACGAGATCGATGGTATTGTATTTAAAGTGAACGATTTTAGTTACCAAGAGCGTATGGGCTCTATAGCAAAATCGCCACGATGGGCTATCGCCAGAAAATTTCCTGCTCAAGAAGAAATTACTGTTCTAAAAGCGGTTAATTTCCAAGTGGGTCGAACAGGATCGATCACTCCAGTAGCTAGCCTTAAGCCAGTATTTGTTGGAGGGGTTACTGTAAGTAGCGCATCCCTTCATAATCAGGATGAAGTGCAGAGACTAAATATCAGAATTGGTGATTTCGTTATAGTACGAAGAGCTGGTGACGTAATTCCTCAAATCGTTAAGTCTATTCACGAAAAACGTCCAGCTATGACTAAAAAAATAGTTTTTCCAGATCTTTGTCCAGAGTGCGGTTCGCCAATTATTCAAGTTGATGGTGAAGCAACTATTAGGTGCACTGGAGGCCTTTTTTGCTCTGCACAAATGAAGCAAGCAATAAAGCATTTTGCTTCACGGAAAGGTATGGATATTGATGGATTAGGAGAAAAATTGGTTGACCAGCTTGTTGATCAAAAATTCATATCTTCTGTTACCGATCTATATCATTTAGACGTTGTTCGTCTGAGCAGTTTAGAGAGAATGGGTAAAAAATCCGCCGAAAAGATTTTAAATGCATTAGAGGCATCTAAAAAAACTTCTTTTCCACGTTTTTTATACTCACTAGGTATTCGAGAGGTAGGTGATGCAACCTCAATTTCTTTAGCTCGCTACTTTAAAAACCTTGATGCTCTTCGAAAAACAAACTTAGTAGATTTGCTCGAAGTACCTGATGTAGGACCTGTCGTTGCAGGTTTTGTATGCAACTTTTTTTCGCAAAGAGAAAATTTACAGATTATAGATAAGCTCATGAGCCTTGGTATATATTGGCCTAAATTTGAATCAAGTGAAGACCAGCTCTTACCGTTACTGAATCAAACATGGGTTCTTACTGGAGGAATGGAAGTTATGGGACGACCTGAGGCTAAAGAAAAGCTTCAGCTGCTAGGAGCTAAAGTAGCAGGTAGCGTTTCAGCTCAAACTAACTGCGTTGTTGCTGGTGCGGGAGCAGGATCGAAGTTAAAAAAAGCCAATGAGCTTGCCATTAAGATAATAGATGAAGATGCTTTATTACAGCTGCTTAAAGCGAATAATCTATTTTAGTAGCATAAGTAGTAAGTAAGATTAGTTGTGAAAGGCAAGGAGTGCTGCAGTTACAGACACATTAAGTGACTCAACGCCGCTATTCATTGGAATTCTAATTTGATGTAAGCATAGTTTTCTGACTGCTTCAGAGACTCCTTTCGTTTCATTTCCTAATACATAAACTATAGGTGAAACGTTTTTAAACTTATTGATCGATACATTTCCATCTGATGTCAAAGCGCACGCTTTGACACCTAAATTCATTAGCTTTGGAAGAGCTTCTTCAAGAGTACTACATCTTATAATCGTACTTTTAAACAAAGTTCCAGCACTAGCTTTAATAACAAGTGGCGATATAGCTGCGATTCCTTTGCTTGGAAGAAGTACTCCATAGCTAGGACTTGCGGTTACAGATCGAATAATCATCCCTAGATTTTGAGGATTGGTAATACCATCTAATGCAATTAGAGTAAAATTACCATCTGGGATTGATTTTATGAAGTCATCAAAAAGATGGTAGTTTTTAATTTCAAGATCTGCTGCCACACCTTGATCTTGGTTAATATTTCTAGATATACGTGAGAGACTCTGCCGAGTATGATGCACTAACTCAATTTTTCGCTTTTTAGCAATTTCGATGATATTTTTTTTAAAATCTGTGAGTTTTTTAGTATCAGAGAGGTGTATACGATGGAAAATTACCTCTGAATTGTCTAGAGCCTCTAGAACTGGATTTTTTCCATAAATAGTAAGTAGTTTCTCGTAAAATTTTTTGCGTTGAAGATATTCTTTTTTGTCGGACACGAGTTCCTCTCATTTTTTAGGTACAGATGTAACTTTACCTTTTCCCGCTATAATACTCTTATATGATCGAACAGCTTTTGCTAACCCCATTGAAAGGGCATCTACGATTAAAGCGTGACCGATAGAAAACTCCTGCAGCTCAGGGATTGAGGAGAATTTAATGAGATTCTCTAAATTTAAATCATGACCAGCATTAACACCTAAACCTAACCTTTGGGCTGCCTGTGCAGAGATGAGATATTGCTTAAATATTTTTTCGGAATTACTAGTACCCCATGATGCTGCGTAGGGTCCAGTAAATAGCTCAATTCTCTCTACTCCTAGCTCTGAAGCAAGTTTTATTTGATGAATATCTGGATCCATAAATAAACTTACACGAATTCCATTTGATTTTAAGCGACGAATAATTGGATATAATTTATCGCTACTATTCTCTAGGTTAAAACCATGATCTGATGTCAATTGACTTATAGTATCTGGCACTAAGGTGCATTGATCTGGCTGTAGAGGAAGGACTAACTCCATAAATCCAGGATACTTGCCTCCTTTCAGTGTAAATGGGTTGCCTTCAATATTGAGTTCAATTCTATTTTTATTAGACTTTTTTAATGCAGAAATTAAAGCACTTAGATCAGATACATCTTTTGGCGTAGCATGCCGAAGATCTGGTCTCGGGTGGACTGTAATACCATCTGCTCCATTCTCAATACATACCTTTGCATGAGTTATGATATTCGGATTACAACCCTCTCGTGAATTACGAACGAGGGCAATTTTGTTCAAATTAACACTGAGCGATTTATTGAAAATTTTATTTATCAATTATAACCCTAGCCTTGATTATTTTTACTGTTGCAGTTGGTACATCTTTCATCCCCGCCGCTCTTTGAGTTGGTAGCCGTGATATTTTGTCGGCGACACTCATTCCGCGAACAACCTTACCAAATACCGCATAACCTGGTTTTTCTGGTGAGGAATCTAAACTTACGTTGTCTACAACGTTGATAAAAAATTGAGCTTTAGCACTGTCTGGATCAGCGGTTCTAGCCATAGCAACGGTATATTTTTTATTTTTAAGACCATTGAATGATTCATTTTTTATACTTTCCTCTGAGGGATTCATGCGACTAATATCTTCATTAAAGCCACCAGCTTGAATCATGAAACCCCTAATAACTCTATGGAAAATTAATCCATCGTAATATTTTTTATTAACGTAAGTTAAAAAGTTTTCAACTGTAATAGGTGATTTTTTCGGGTCAAGTTCTAAGAGTATTTCACCCATATTAGTTGATAGAAGAACTCTTGGAGCTTTTTCCTTAGATCCAGCAGACATAAAATCTTTAGTCTCTTGAGCGAAACATGGTAGTGCTAGAGCTACATAAAAAAACATAAATAATATTTTTTTGTACATACATATTCCTTTAATAGGTTTTGTTATAAATGAAGTGATAGAAACTATCCCCAATTATCATATTTGTTCTTGCGTGATAGTGATGTCAAAAAAGATGTTAACAAGGCGCCCATTAGAACTGAAAGTGCACCATATAAAAACCAAGTATTTCTCTGGCTTTTCGAAAGCCTATCATTCTGGCCTCTTAGAATATCAATTTCGCTTTCGAGAATAGCATTCTTCTCGATCAGCACTTGATTTTGCTCTTTAACTGAGATCTTAGAGTGTAAGAAATTCACTTTAGGCTTGATGGTCAATACTTGTGTTTGATTTATTTTTTTATTGAGAGATAATTTGTCTGAGACAGCTATGTTTTCTGCAAAAACTGGGACTAAAAAAACAAATATAGATGATAAAATAATAAATCTAATTCTTCGGAATACTTGCATATGAGGCCTTTTATTTTCCTTCATGGCAATACCTTCTTGAAAGGTTTTACGGTGACTTTGGAATAAATACCTTCTCTTGTGTACGGATCCTCAGCTGCCCAAGATTTTGCTAAGGCCAAAGAATCAAATTCTGCAATAATCAAGCTTCCAGTGAAGCCCAATTCCCCAGGCGTTTCGTTGTCTATAGCTGGATGTGGCCCAGCTACAAATAAACGGCCTTGGTTTTTTAGTTCTACAAGTCGTGCTATATGAGAGGGCCTGATTGCTAGCCTTTTTTCTAGGCTAAGGGGTTCATCCTCACAGCTTATAGAATACCACATTAGTTCATCCTTTTTGGGAAGTGCTGTTACTCTTCATTATTTCTTCTAGCTTAAGGCCAGTCAGTTTTTTTATGCCTTGAAATAGATAAAACAGAGCACCCATTAAAACTAACATTGCAGGAATAGCAATAACAGGGAAACTTAGAGCAGTCATTGTTCCTAGCTGTTCGTTAAACTCTACCGTACCAGGTTGGCTCTTAATGATTGAAACAGCAAGAATATAGTTAAGTAATGACGACAGAAAAAAAGAACATGCTACGATCCAAGAGGCATTTATTAGACAGCTATCCAATTTTTCTTTATTTCCGTTCGCTTCAACAATGGCAGATATTTTAGATATCTGCATGACTTTTTCATTATATAAAAATGTCTTAACTAAAGGGTATCGAGTTTTTAAAGACAACAGGGTTGCGAATCCAAATATTGCTGGAATTGCAGCTTCCTTTATAGCTATATAAATAGGGTTAAGCTCAAGTAAACTGATGCTTCCTGTTAACAGAATACTTATTACCCCAATGGCTGAAAAACCGTTTATTTTTTTTATTGTTACAAAATCTTTTAGGCCATATAGTATTGGAAAAGCTAGAGCTGAGATAATAGCTATCTTTGTTCCCAGATAGCTATCATCGCTTAGGTTAATAAGTATTAGGGTAGGGATGATTATATTGAAGGCAATATTGACTAAAAGATTATCACTTGCCCCGTTATTTTTTGGCATGTTTTTTATTTTTTGATGAAATTACTAAGTAATTTTTGTATTAAACTTCTCTTATTTTTTATTATAAGTCATCATCGGGTACTTATCGAGAGCTGAACATAAATCCAATTAAACAAAAGTTGAGTGGTAGGTTTGTCCTTCTAACCTCCAGTTGACTATAAATAAATCACTTTTTGTTAGGAGATGAATTATGAGTCAATTTTTTTTAGTTCACCAAGAAAACCCTCAATCAAGACTGATAGAGCAAGCTGTAGAAATTATTAAAAACGGTGGTTTATTCGTTTTTCCTACAGATTCAGCCTATGCTTTAGGTTGTCAACTTGGAAATAAAAAAGCGCTAGATAAAATTCGTATGATCAGAAAGCTTGATAAAGAACATAACTTTACTTTGATGTGTCGAGATCTTTCAGAGCTATCAGTATATGCAAGGGTAGACAATCAGTCATATCGGTCAATCAAGGCCAATACACCAGGTCCTTTCACCTTTATACTTGAGGGAACAGCTGAAGTTCCACGAAGGTTGTTGCATAAAAAACGTAAAACAATTGGTTTACGTGTGCCAAAAAATCTAATTGTTCAATCTTTATTAGAAGTTCTGGGTGAGCCAATAATGAGTGTTACCTTAATAATGCCAGGAAATGATTACCCTATGATTAATCCTTCTGATATTCGTAATAAATTGGAGAAAAGTGTAGATCTTATTATTGATGGCGGTCACTGTGGCATTGAATTAACCACTGTAGTGAACTTAAGTGGATCTTGCCCTGAAATAACTAGGCAGGGAATTGGTAATTTTGGAGTTTAATTAACTTGATATTTGAGAAATACAAGGCCACTAATATTTAATTGCTAATGAGTCGCTAGCTGAATAAATTAATCACAGTATAATGTGTTTTTCTTTATTAGAAAATTCCTATGTCAAAAAAAGTAATCTCTGAATCTTTCCTTGGCGCTATAAATAGCGACACTTTTAATGACGATAAAAAAAATCTTTTCGGTGTTGTTGACGGATCAGAGATTACAGTGCTGCCAAAAGATCTGTATATACCTCCCAATGCTTTAAAGATTTTCTTGGAGGCTTTTGAGGGGCCGCTGGATTTGCTTCTATATATGATAAAACGGCAAAATTTAAATATACTAGAAATTAATGTCGCTGAAATAACTCGACAGTACATGGGCTACATTGATCTAATGGCATCAATGCAGCTCGAGTTAGTAGCTGAATATTTACTAATGGCAGCCATGCTTGCTGAAATTAAATCCAGAATGCTCTTACCAAGAGAAAATATTGCCGACGAGGAGGATCCTCGAGCATCGTTAATTTATCGTCTTCAAGAATATGAACGCTTCAAGAAGATAGCTGAAGACATAGATGACCTACCTCGTCTCGAAAGAGATAATTTTATTGCTACAGTCAAAGACCCTGATCTTAAAAAAACTCGAATATATCCTGTTGTATCAATGCAAGAGATTTTAGTTGCGCTATCAAATATTTTGAAAAGGGCCGATATGCATGAACATCATCAGGTCGAATTAGATAAAATTTCAACAAGAGAGAGAATGTCAAAGATCTTAAGTTTATTAAGTGGAGATAGGTTTACACCTTTTGTCGATTTATTTGATCTGAGTG
>CAZSMR010000028.1:6977-16250 GCA_964608185.1 uncultured Porticoccus sp.
TAATGATAAAAATGAACCGCTTGTAGGCTTTCCATTTTTGGATAAAGCGCCTAATAAATGAACTTCTTTTTTCGCCCGACTCATCGCGACATAAAGGAGTCTCATTAACTCAAAGTGAGATTGTTGCTTTTTGAGATGCTGCAAGTATAGATATGTATCACTCTCAGTATCCTCATATGTGGGCTTTAATGGAGCTAATAAAAGAATCTATGATAGAGATAGTGCAAAGTGAATCATATGCACCTATTCATGTTAAAAGCCACCATTGAAAATTTTATTTAGGTAAACAAATGGAAGACAGTCAACTAATAATGATTATCGAGGGAGTTCTGCTTGCTGCCGGAAGAACTTTGGATATCAACCAGATAGAAAAGATTTTCGACAAAGAATCTGTATCTTCCAAAGATTCAGATTCTTTGTCACCACGTTTCTCCTCAATGTCTCAAAGGCCGTCTCGGGAAGAGATATATTTAGCCCTAGAAAAAATTGGATTAAGCTGTACTGATCGTAGTTTTGAATTAAAGCAGACAGCAAGTGGATACCGCCTTCAGGTTAAAAATGAACTCTCTTCTTGGGTTGGACGCTTATGGGAAGAAAAACCAAAAAAATATTCTAGAGCTTTTTTAGAGACATTGTCTTTAATTGCCTATAAACAGCCGGTAACGCGTGGAGAAATTGAGGAGATAAGAGGTGTTGCAGTGAGCTCTGACACAATTAGATCCTTGCTTGAGCGTGAATGGATAAAGGTAGTTGGCAATAAGGACGTTCCGGGAAGACCAGCTTTATACGCTTCAACAAAACAATTTTTAAGCTACTTTAA
Organism: uncultured Porticoccus sp.; assembly: GCA_964608185.1. Classification (GTDB taxonomy): domain Bacteria; phylum Pseudomonadota; class Gammaproteobacteria; order Pseudomonadales; family Porticoccaceae; genus Porticoccus. The sequence goes on from CAZSMR010000028.1 coordinate 7,798, forward strand.
CTTAAAAAATCTTAAGGAACTGCCGGCTTTAAGTGAGATAAAAGATATTGAAGAAATACACCCCGAGCTAATTTTAGGCGATATGAAGCAATCGGACATAGAGGATAAATATTCTAAAAATAATTTGACTAAAGAAAATAAATCTAATTTAAGAGTTAATGACCCTGAGAGCTTAAAGTAATGGCTTCTGAAAAAGTACAAAAAATATTAGCAAGGGCAGGTTATGGTTCACGTCGTGAATTAGAGCGCTGGATAATAGATGGTCGAATAACAATAAATGGAAAAACAGCATCTATTGGTGATCGTGCCTCTTCAGAAGATTCTATTCTAGTTGATGGTAAAGCCATCCGCTTGATTGAAAAACAGCGTGTTCGGGTAATTCTCTACAATAAACCTCAAGGCGAAGTTTGCACTAGGTCTGACCCCGAAGGGCGCAAGACAGTATTTGATAGCTTGCCAGCAATGAAAGGAGAGCGCTGGATAGCTGTAGGTCGGCTTGATGTAAGTACTACAGGGTTATTATTGTTTACCAATAATGGAGATTTAGCTAATAAATTAATGCACCCTTCGTCTGAAATTGACCGTGAATATATGGTCAGAATACATGGGGTAGTTGATGAGAGCATGCTAAAAAGGTTACGAGAAGGAGTCTTACTTGATGATGGCATAGCAAAATTTAGTGATATTGTAGTTGGTGAAAGAATAGGTACAAATGGTTGGTATGCTGTTGCTTTAACTGAAGGTCGAAATAGAGAAGTCAGAAGATTATGGGAGTCTCAAAATGTACAGGTGAACAGACTCAAGCGCGTGCGTTTTGGACCTATTTTCTTACCCTCTTTCGTTCGCAAAGGGCAGTGGATAGAACTTGACGAAGTTCCGTTAAACGATTTATTAGCTTCTGTAAAAATGTTCGTTCCAAAAAAGAACAAAGGAATGTCTTTGGAAGAAAAACAAAAGAGAAACAGGCAAGTGAAGCGTCTTCGTTCAGGGGGAAGTAAAAAAATCTTGAATCATAACTAGTTATTGTGCATCTATCGTTGTACCTGAAATATCCATACTTTTATCCCCTATTAGATAAAGGTATGAGGGCATAATTTCGATCGGTTCTTTTAGTGTATTTGGATTTTCTGCTGGGAAAGCACTAGCTCTCATGCGTGTCCTTATTGGACCTGGATTAATGCAATTAACTCTAATGTTGCTTGTTTCTTCTAATTCGTTTGCAAGAACTTGTGATAATCCTTCTATTGCAAATTTTGATACAGCATATGCCCCCCAGTAGGCTTTTCCAGTTCGCCCAACACCTGAAGATGTAAAAATTATTGAGGCATTATTTGAGCTTTGCAAGAGAGGAAGTAGTGCTTTCGTTAGCTTGAATGGAGAAGAAACATTAACCCGCATAACCGCTTCCCATGTCCCTACTTTATAGCTAGCTATCGGAGTTCTATCACCAAGTATTCCAGCATTATGTAATAAGCCATCAATTTCTCCAAAAACTGCTGCAAGACCATCATGAAGATCTACGTAATCCTTTTCTGATGCTTTTTCGAAACAAATAGGATAAATTCCTGGAGTTGGACCACCTGCTAGCTCTATTGCATCATATATATTTTCAAGTTTGGGAACCGAACGCCCAATTAATATTACAGTTGCTCCATATGATGCAAAAGTTTTTGCTGCAACTGCGCCAATGCCGTCACCAGCACCTGTCACAGCAATAATTTTGCCTGCTAGGTAATCTTAGGTTCCATTTTTATTGATACTCATTGATTAGTATATTTTTTGAGACTGTAATTTTTAGGCAGTATTAATTTTGACAGAAAATTAATTCTAACAAATCTTCTGAGCGGTTGGCGGTAAAGTTTGCTTGCCAGCTAGAGGTATTTTCACGCTTATTGATATACCCATAAGCAGCAGCTATAGTCGAAACACCTGCACTAGCACCTGCTTGAATATCTCGAATATGATCTCCAATAAATACTGTATCCTCTACTTTTACCCCTAGTATTTTACAAGCCAGCAAAATTGGTTCAGGGTCTGGTTTAGTTCGCTTCACATGATCAGGGCATATAACAACCGCAGGGTTAGGCTTTAATTGTAGTTCGTCAAGAATAGCTGTCGTATAAAATTCTGGCTTATTGGTAACAATGCCCCACGGGACGTTATGCTCGCCTAACATCCTTAATAATTTTTCTATACCTTTAAAGGGAAGCGTTTTTTCTGTTAAATGCTTACTATACAGCGCTAGAAGATCACTGCGCTTTTTTTTAAAAAGCGAGTCACTAGAGTCTATATTAAAAACATCACAAACAATCCCTGCTGATCCATCTGAAATCAAACTTTTTATTTCTTCCTCTTTTACTTGCGGAAGATCATTTTCAGCTAGCAGTATGTTTGTTGCAGTGGTGAAATCAGGAGCAGTGTCAAGTAGAGTACCATCTAAATCAAATAACACTGCTTTAAAATATGCTTTATTTGCTGACATTTTGAAATCTCAGTTGTAGCCTATAAAATCTTAGTATGGTTTTATAGTATGGACCATATAGTTAACATTAACGTCTTCTTCATTTAAACGATAATTTTTATTAAAAGGATTATAAGTTAAACCTGTTATCTCTTTCATCTCTAAACCACTATCCCTAATCCAGTTTCCCATTTCACAGGGGCGAATAAATTTAGCGTAATCATGCGTTCCTTTCTCTAAAAGATTTAATATATATTCAGCACCTATAACAGCAAATAAATAAGATTTTATATTTCTGTTTATAGTTGAGAAGTACAGATGACCACCAGGCTTCACAAGTTTTGAACAAGCTAAAATTACAGATGCTGGATCAGGGACATGCTCCAACATCTCTAAGCATGTAATAATATCAAACTGCCCAGTCTCTTCAGCAACAAGACTTTCTGCTGTGCATTTTTTGTAGTCAATCGAAAGACCAGTTTCCAAACTATGTAATCTAGCTACTGCAAGGGGGGCTTCGCCCATATCTATTCCAGTAACTATTGCACCTCTTTGAGTCAAAGATTCGGTCAGTATTCCCCCACCACAGCCAACGTCTAATACTTTTTTCTTAGCTACGGGAGAATATTTATCAATCCAATTAGCACGCAATGGATTAATGTCATGTAGGGGTTTAAATTTACTTTCTTTATCCCACCAACGTCCTGCAAGTGCTTCAAACTTCTTAATTTCATTAATATCTATATTTGGTTTTGACATAGAAAATTTCCAAATTTGTCCGCAAAAAGTAATTAATTGTTATTATACGCCTGATGTATAGATCGTTAAACAAGGATTTTCGGAAGCAATGATGAAATATTCTATGTTATAGTTAAAGTTATGTTTTTATGGTTTTTTTGTTAACTGTCAGATAAGGAAAATCTTCTATCATGAGTGAACCAACTAAAGAGTCCTTGTCTGTAAATATTGTAGATGAGTTGCAAAAATCCTATCTTGATTATGCAATGAGCGTAATTGTTGGTAGAGCCCTTCCAGATGTGCGTGACGGTCTAAAGCCAGTTCATCGCCGAGTTTTATTTGCGATGAATGTTCTTAGTAATGATTGGAATAAATCATACAAAAAATCAGCTAGGGTAGTTGGTGATGTAATAGGCAAATACCATCCCCATGGCGACTCTGCCGTTTACGATACGATAGTTCGTATGGCGCAAGACTTTTCACTCCGTTATATGCTCGTAGATGGTCAGGGAAATTTTGGTTCTGTTGATGGCGACTCTGCAGCAGCTATGCGTTACACCGAAATAAGAATGGCTAAAATTTCTCATTCCTTATTAGCAGATTTAGATAAAGAAACAGTCGACTACGTAGAAAATTATGATGGAAATGAGTTGATTCCGATTGTTCTTCCTACTCGTATTCCTAATCTTTTGGTGAATGGATCTTCTGGTATTGCTGTAGGTATGGCGACAAATATACCGCCTCATAACTTAAAGGAGATCATAAGTGGCTGCCTTGCGTTTATCGATAACTCAGATTTATCTATAGATGAGCTTATGGAGCATATACCTGGCCCAGATTTTCCGACTGCCGCAATCATTAATGGTAAGGCGGGTATAATTGAAGCTTATCGAACTGGTCGTGGGCGTATTAGTATTCGTGCTAGGGCAGCAGTAGAGGTGAACGAAAAGACAAACCGTGAAACTATAATTATTACTGAATTGCCATACCAATTAAATAAAGCTCGGCTCATAGAACGTATCGCTGAGCTGGTCAAAGAAAAAAAAATAGATGGTATATCAGAACTCCGTGACGAGTCAGATAAAGATGGCTTGAGAGTGGTCATTGAGATAAAACGTGGAGAAGTCGGTGAAGTTGTTTTAAATAATCTTTACGCTCAAACTCAATTACAAAACGGATTTAGCTTCAATGTTGTTGCTTTAGTCGATGGACAGCCTAGGACGCTCAATTTAAAAGAAATGATCCAATACTTTGTGCGCCATCGACGCGAGGTAGTCACACGGCGCACAGTTTATCTTCTAAGGAAAGCACGTGAGCGAGTACATATCTTGGAGGGATTGGCTATAGCAATTGCTAATATTGACCTCATTATTGAACTAATTAAGTCATCCCCTACACCCGTTATAGCCAGAGAAAAACTAATCAAAACAGGTTGGGATGCAGCTGTTTCGTCTAAGCTTATGGAAAAAACAGAATCGGCTAGCCGGCCTGAAGATCTAGATCCAAAATGCGGAATGCGTAAAGGTAAATATTATCTTTCTTTATCCCAAGCTAAGGCAATTTTAGAGCTTAGATTACATCGTCTCACTGGAATGGAGCACGATAAATTACTTTCTGAGTACAGAGAAAAATTAGATGAAATTATTAAATATTTGGAAATTTTAGGGGATGCACAAGTTTTAATGCAGCTTATTAAATCGGAGTTGCTAGAAGTTAGCGATGAGTTTGGCGATGATCGGCGCACCGAGATTATTGATTCACAACATGATTTAACAGTTGAAGATCTAATTACCGAAGAAGATAGAGTGGTGACAATTTCACATGGTGGTTATGCTAAAACTCAACCTTTAAGTGACTATCAGTCTCAACATCGTGGGGGCACAGGTAAATCTGCGACTGCGGTTAAAGACGATGACTTCGTTGAACATCTATTGATTGCTAGCACCCATAGCACTATCTTGTGCTTTACAAATCTTGGAAAAGTTTATTGGTTAAAGGTTTATCAGATACCTGTAGCAGGGAGAAACTCTCGAGGAAGACCAATGGTAAATCTTTTGCCTTTAGGAGAGGGTGAGCGCATAAGCAGTATTCTGCCAGTTTCTGAATATGATGAAAATAAATATATAATTATGGCTACTGCAAATGGAACAGTGAAAAAAACCTCACTATCACAGTATTCAAGACCAAGAAGTGTGGGCTTGAGAGCAGTCGATTTGGTTGATGGTGACCATCTTGTTGGAAGCGCTATCACTGATGGAAATTCTGATGTAATGCTTTTTAGTAGTGAAGGTAAAGCTGTAAGATTTTCTGAATCTGATGTGAGGTCTGTAGGAAGAGTTTCTAAAGGAGTGCGAGGTATGCGGCTAACTACAGAGCATAAAGTACTTTCTATGATTATTCCTCAAGATGATGGGTATGCATTAACTGTTTCATATAATGGATATGGTAAGCGAACCAAGTTGACTGAATTTCCTACGAAGGGTCGAGGTGGAAAGGGGATGCTTGCTATGCAGGCAAGTGATAGAAATGGTCCTTTAGTGGGAGTAGTTCAGTTATATGACAGAGATGAAGTTATGTTAATTTCTGATCAAGGAACAATGGTACGTACACGATGTGATGAAATTTCAGTACTGGGTCGTAACACCCAAGGAGTAAGAGTAATTCGACTGAAAGATTCAGAGGTAATGGTTGGTTTAGCGCGAATAGAAGAACAGAAATACATTGACGATTCTGAGTCTGATGAATAATAATAAAATTTATATGTATCTATTAAGGTAGTAAACATGTCAGACAATATCAAGCTTATGAACCTACGAGAGTCAATAGATGCTATAGATAGTGAACTATTAATTTTAATTAATAAGCGGGCAAGTTGTGCTCAAAAAGTTGCACAAGTCAAAGAAGATTTAGGTGATACTGTTTACTTTCGACCTGAGCGAGAGGCGAACGTATTGCGAAGTGTTATGGATAAAAATAATGGACCACTAGGAAGCGAAGAAGTAGCAAGATTATTTCGCGAAATTATGTCAGCTTGTCTAGCTCTAGAGCAACCAATAAAGGTAGTTTTTTTAGGGCCCGAAGGTACTTTCACTCAGCAAGCAGCTATTAAGCATTTTGGTCATTCTGCAATCACTACCTCTATGAATGCTATAGATGAAGTCTTCAGAGAAGTTGATGCTGGATCTGCGAACTATGGAGTAGTTCCTGTAGAAAATTCCACTGAAGGAGTTATAAATCATACTTTAGATGCTTTTTTAGCTTCTTCGCTAAAAATATGTGGTGAGGTTGAATTACGTATTCATCATAACTTTCTTGTCAGCAACAACACGCATACAGATAAAATTACACGAGTTTATTCTCACTCTCAGTCTCTAGCGCAATGTCGCCAGTGGCTAGATACTAATTATCCTAAAGCAGAAAGAATCGCTGTCAGCAGTAATGCTGAGGCAGCTAAAAGAATCAAAGGTGAGTGGAATTCGGCTGCTATTGCAGGAGATATGGCAGCCGAACTGTATGATCTAGAAAAGTTATCAGAAAAGATTGAAGATCGACCAGATAATTCAACGAGATTTTTAATTGTTGGCAGAGAAAATGTTTTATCTAGCGGTGATGATAAGACATCTATCATCGTTGCGGCCAAAAATGAACCTGGCGCCCTGTATAGTCTTCTAGCTCCGTTTTATAAAGAAGGCATTGACCTCACTCGAGTTGAAACAAGGCCCTCTCGAGAGGGTAAATGGACATACGTTTTTTTTGTAGATTTCAAAGGTCATAAAGATGATTTGAGTATAAAAAAGGTTCTTGCTGAGTTGAGCCAGAATGTAACTGATTTGCGTGTTCTTGGTTCTTATCCAAAAGCAGTTTTATAGTAGGCGTATATATTTAGTAAACTTATGACCATTAACTTTAAAGATCTGGCATTACCAGGCATACAAGAATTGCTTCCCTATAAGGGGGGTAAGCCCATCGAAGAAGTTGAGCGAGAGTTCGGCATCTCAAAAGTAATTAAACTTTGTAGCAATGAAAATCCAGCAGGTCTAAGCCCAATAGCTAAAATAGCCATAATGGGAGCCTTGGATTCAAGTGCCCGCTATCCGGATGGTAATGGTTATTTCTTAAAGGAAAAATTGGCAGAAAAACTATCAATAGACACAAATCAATTAACTCTTGGTAATGGGTCAAACGATTTACTTGAGCTGATTGCAAAATCTTTTTTAGGCTCTGATCATAGTGCTATATATTCTAAGCATGCATTCTTGGTGTATAAGATTGTAGTTACTGCCCAAGGTGCAAAATCAATTATTGTTCCAGCTAAAAATTGGGGCCATGACCTTCAAGCTATGGCCATTTCAATTGAAAATAGCACTCGCCTAATATTCATAGCAAATCCTAATAACCCTACAGGTACTTACTTTAAACTAAGCGAAATCAAAGTTTTTATGAAAAGTATCCCTGAAAATATTTTGGTTGTCATCGATGAAGCATATTTTGAGTACATAAGTGTTGATGGGTACGGAACAGCATTAGATCTGATAGGTCAGTTTCCAAATATCATAGTCACACGTTCCTTTTCCAAGGCCTATGGATTGGCTGCTTTGCGTATTGGATATTCTATTTCGCATCCAGATATCGCTGAAATATTAAATCGTGTTAGACAGCCATTCAATGTTAATAGTCTTGCGTTAGTTGCAGCTACGGCCATTCTTGATGACTATATTTTTTTAGAAAAAACTATAAATATAAATACTGCAGGTTATAAGCAATTAACCGATGGCATTAAACAGTTAAGTTTAGATTTCATTCCTTCAGTAGGAAATTTTGTTGCTATAAAGATGCCTGACCATATGAGAGATCTTCATAAAAAACTTCTTAAAAAAGGAATAATTACTCGTATGATTGATGTTTATGATATGCCAAATCACTTGCGTATTTCAATTGGGTTGCCTGAAGAAAATGATTTTTTTCTTATCAATCTAAGAAATTTTCTCGAATCTAAAGGAAGCAATTGATGATAAAAAAATTAAATCGTTTATGTGTGATTGGTTTAGGATTAATTGGTGGTAGTTTAGCAAAAGCTGCAAAAGATCGTAATCTTTGCAAACATGTTATAGGTTTCTCAAGAAGCCATGAAACGATGAAAATAGCTTTAGAAGCGAGTGTTGTAGACGAAATAGTCGAAAATATCAAAAGTCTACCTGATGATTTAGGCAGCGAAGATTTAATTGTTATTGCAGTGCCAACGCTTGCAATTTCT